>NZ_WPCB01000051.1:0-24535 GCF_009741785.1 Haloarcula sp. CBA1122 | reverse complement strand
AAAATGTCCCTGAATCTCATTTCGTATGCATTGAGACTGCCAGTCTCAACTACTGTCACGGTGGAGGACTCCAAGATAGGCCGGCTGATGCGCGGGATTTCAGACGTTTCAGCGGTTACGGTGGGTCGAAGATAACGCGAAATCGGCGCGTGATGAGTCTGTCAGCCGTGACGTGACAACTGGAGTCGACGACTGCCGGAAATCCTCTCAGGCGGGCCAGCGCTGCCGCTGGCCCGCCGGGCAAACTCCACGGGAATCAGGTGATTATTCTGGTGGTCCGAGGCCAAGATCCTGCTTGGCAATGGTGAGGAACGTTGATGCACGTACGCAGGTCCCCGCTCGCTCGTCGCCGAGCGAGCGTTTCACCAGCACATCGATGAGCCGCCATAGCGAGTACAACAAACAGGCGAAGATGAAATTGAAAAATCGGTAGCTGTGGTCTGTACTGGTTGTTTCTGCCATCATCGACTTGCTCTTCTTGTAGCCATTTTCGATTCCCCACCGGTTGGCGTACTGTCGCGTGAAGCGTGCTATCTTGTGAATTACTGCTGTATCGCTCGCTCTACCGTCTGAAATGTCGATATCCGGATGGTTCGTCTCGAAAACGACGTGTCGTATGCCGTCCTCGGAGACGGCATACGACTCCCTGTAGGCACTTTCCTCCACTGTCTCCAAGAACTCCGTGCCGAGATCCCATTCGGCGGTTTCCTCTTCCGAGATGTCTACGAATCTTTTGAGAAAATCTTCCACTATTTCACGACGAATCCGCTGTTTCTGGGTCTCTCCGTCGGGAGCCGACGGTTCGTCGGCTTCCGACACGTCCTCGGTTTCCTCGGTTGTTCCACCGTCGGGTAACATCTCATCGCTTCTCACGTTGGCTCGTGGAACCCAGAGACGCTTTCGCGGCGGCCGCTGGCCGGCCGCCGCTACGGATTCAATGTGGATCGTGGTATCTTCACGGGCTACCTGCTTTGCTGTGAGCTTTTCCTCACGGTACATTTTCGACGGATTCAGGTAGTAAACGCCGTGCTTTTCGCAAACTTCCTTAATGGCGTCGTGCTGGAACTCACGGTCCATGAGAACAAGATCGATAGTGACCATCTCTGTTGCGTGCGTGAGCAACTTATCGACGATTTCGTCGCGAGCCATTCCTTTGACGACTGGCACTGCATCAAGAACGATTGGGAGGTCGTTACCGACCAGTTGGACGGTCGCGTACTGGTACGCGACCTCCCGATTGTCTTCTTTTGTTCCAATAATCTGTGTCTGTAGCTCCGTTGTATCGCGTTCTCCCCAGAATTTCTTTCCCTCGGTGATGTCGATTGCAACGGTCTGCTTGCCGGTAAGCAGTCCCGCTTGTCTGGCGCGAGCGATGACATTGGTCATCGCCGCGCGGTGGTTTTGGCGGTGCTGTTGGATTGAGAGGTCGCGAATAGAGTTGCGGTGATACGATCCAGTTGGCGTGCGGTCCCGGGTCGAGTCTTCAACAAAGTCGTTAGCACCAGTCTCCGCGTAGAGGTCTTCTCGACAGCCCAGGAACGTGTGTAACTCCAGAAAGGCGTTATCGTGTATCTGGGTCTCGTCGCGGTCGAAATCGACGACCGGCCCGACAAGTGGTTTAGCTGTCTGCCAGATCTGCTTGGTCGTCTCCCGAGCGTGTTTTCGTTGGGAGCTGGCACTGGGTTCCTCGTCTTCTTCAGTGGCTTCGTCAGCCGTAGACATCCGGTCAGCAACATCGACTCGGCGGATCTTGGCAACGCGGACGACCTGTTTGATAGTCGCTCGCAGTTCCTCACGGAACTGCTCGGTAAATCGTTCGTGCCAAGCGTTGTACAGCGTTGACTGGTCGGGGCGAGAATCGACGCCGAGCGCGTCGAGTAGCGACGGCTCGGCGTCAAGGTACTGGCAGAGCGCGGTTTCATGATTCCAGTTATGATAGAGCCGGATCAAGTGAAGTCGGGTGACAAGATCGAAATCGGTCGTATTGGCGTGCCATTGCGGGTACGGATCATCGATTGGCGTGCCGCCAATCGTGATCGGTAACCAGGCCAGAAAGGCCTCAACATCATTGTGTTCATCGTGACCAAACCAGTGCGTTGCGAGGTGGAAGGCGCGTTTGGACAACGGTTTCTGTGACCCATCTTCAGTCTGGAGTCCCCAGACTAGGCGGGCGTGCTTGTCTGATTTCTCGTGAAGCGGTTCGAATGCTTCTGCACGGGTCGTGGCTGTGTGGGCCATCGACTGTCGCGATGGCCCACACGCCACTCAGGCCATTCATAGAGACTAACGATCACAACAATGCGGTCGTTCAGTTCTCCGTGGAATCCCACGCATTGGGATCGCTATTTCGGACTACACCACGGTGGGAAGTTGAGACTACAGCGGGTTTAGCGAGGCTGTAATGCGTGTATTTGGACGATTAAGTGATCGGAAACAGGTTCAGATTTACTCTCAATCACCCGTTCTTGTTGCACTACTAGCTATATTGCCGAATTCCGAAGATGGTCAACAGTGTAGCCACTCGACACCGCGCTACCCCAGATCGAGTACAGGAGGCACGCGAACGCGAAACAGAAGAACCGCAACCCGAAATCCTTCGACGTCGTCGCGGCCATGAATCGCTTTATCGACCTGTACCCGCTCTCAATCTTCTACGATACCGTGTTCGGCAAAATAGGAGCTGCTAGTGTTTGTTAGGAATACCGAATACTACCCGAAAACATCATGCTCAGCGTCTTTTTCTGTCGGTGGAGCAGCATCAAGTGACTGATGGAATTTGCGCAATACTATAACTTCCAACGACGGCATTGAGCGCTCGATGAACGAATTCCAGTTCAGTGTCACTAACTAGACAGTGCTACCAGTGTACATTTGTAAACACTCATATC
This sequence comes from Haloarcula sp. CBA1122, assembly GCF_009741785.1. Classification (NCBI taxonomy): domain Archaea; kingdom Methanobacteriati; phylum Methanobacteriota; class Halobacteria; order Halobacteriales; family Haloarculaceae; genus Haloarcula; species Haloarcula sp. CBA1122. The sequence continues at coordinate 21,647 of NZ_WPCB01000051.1, read as the reverse complement.
GCGGAAACGTGGTAAATTCGCAGCAAGCAGATTTCTCAACCACCGGCCCTGTGGGATACTGTAGCTAGAGTGCTATTGCACCGGTTGGTCCAACTTTCTGATAGTGGCGTCAATCTCACTTTTTTCTGTCTTATTGAAATCACCCGGACCTAACCACTCCCCTTTCATTTCTGTCTTCAATAGCGTTTTGCTATCAGCGGGATCTTTTGACAGATGTCCGTAGCCTAGAGAATACAATGACACTGGGACCTTCGTCGCGTCCTTGTTGAAATACTTGTGTGGATATCTATACTTTTGTTTTACATCACGGCCGACTGTTGATTGTTCTGTTCGCTCCACGTAGGGTGTATCTATATCGACACTGAGCCCTGCCGTAGCACCCGGATCGCCGCCACTAGCTCCAACAGAGATGCTCAAACTAGTGTCAACAGACCCTGTTACGTTGCCTTTTGGTTCTCTATCTTTTATTTGTGGGTCGCCTAGGTCAGATTTGGTCCACTTCTGCTTCAGCCAAGATCTGAAGTTGGAGGTCTTGTCTTTCAATTTAATTGTGTCACCAAATCCATAATCAAAATTATCATAGCTCGCTGGAATTTGTTTACCGAGTAAACTTACCAAGTATGCGTCTTCTTCAGCATCAATCTTCCATGCTTCCACCCACGTACTTAGTCTTCCAGCAACTTCGGTTGGGTTAACATCGAAATCATAGCAGAATATTTCATGGTTTATTGTCCCAATTTTAGTAGTTTTCCCCCTAGGCTCAGTTTCACTTGCCCCTTGTTGCTGTATCTTCACGTCACCCTCGTTTGAATGCTTCTTTATAAATTTATCAATAGACTTGTGCGATGGTTTGGGCAAACTGTCTGACTCGGATTGTAGCGTAACTGACTTACTTACGTTTTCAGGTTCGGAAACGATCTTTTCAACTGGCGTTCTATTTTTTATAGCAATAGCATATCCAGTAATTGCTTGGGAAGAATATGTCTTGATATTTCCAAGCATTTTCATATCATCAATCCTGTCTACTTGAGTGCTAACTTTCTCCTTTTCGTTATTATCGTTTTGTTCCTTCTTTTCTTTCGATGAGGCAACCTCGGATTTCTCTACAGCAGTTTGACGCATTTCTCGAATATCTTCATTTTTAATTGGATTATTGCTGTCTCCTTTTTTGTACTCGATAACTGTGGCTGGAGGGTCACTATTTGCACTTACGCCACCACATAATGATAGCGCAGTAGCAGATCCTATAAGCTTCAGAGCGGTTCTTCGGGAGGTTCTTTTTTGCACCACACTCATCACTGTGATATCCAATATTTTAAACTTAATGGTTGTGACATGACGTGAGATAATTATTAATCCGGAGAACATAAATAGCAAGAGTTGATATGTGTAGACATGAAAACAATTACAGTCTACGGAATTGCATTGATTGCCTTTGGGATTCTGTTACTCGAATCGGATCTCTCCCAATTCATTGAACCAGGAATGTTTATTGGAATTCTCGGTTTATTTGTGTCGACTGTAGGTGTCATGCTTCAATATCTCTGGGATGGGGTTGAATAGAATCCAAGCTTCTAGATACTATTCCTGGTAGATACTAGAGAGAATTAGTCACGTATAGTTGTAGAAAGTGATTGGATAGGAATCGTGCTGAATAACCTATAGCGTAGAGCATGTCATGAAGTTATCCCAAGCTGATGGGTGCCAACAGCGGTTTCCTCGGATTATCCAGATCACTTTTTTTTATTGGTCTTCCGGACCTCCGTGAACACACTGTTGTGATTGAGTATAGCCGGGTGAATTGCTGAAAATATGGGCTGACATATTACTATTTACAAAATTGGGTGCTACTCAGTGGTACAAATAGGGCAAGGATAAGCGAGCGAGGTGCGTTTTTTATACATTGACGAATTCCCGCGTAACGGAAAATTTACCCTTTAGTGGTTAAAATCAAGAGGTGGAACTGCGGTCAGTACCGTGACCGCACCTACAAGACTCTCCCCCTTCCGCTTAGTCAGAATCTGTAATGAGGAGACCGAAGAGCGTCATCTGCACCTACCGAACTTTGACAAAGATAAATAAAGCGCGCCCGAGAGAACTACGTGATATTGGGTGCGCTGAGAGTTGAATCCCCCAAAGTACGAAACTTAGGGTCAGTCTTAAACTAAGTCAGGACGAGAAACGATTACACAATCAAGGCTCTAATCCTTATCGCCGTAGTTTTGTTGCTAATGAGTCAAGTGAAACGGGTGAGTTTGCTACAGACCGCCAGTAAATTCGTATGGATGCGGAGAATTCGTGAGAGGAAATAGAGCTACCAGTCAGTGCCACGAAACTCGCTCTTGCCAACCCCTACCTATCTGTTATGTGAACTGAGCTTTAGAAAGTAGGGCAAAGAAATGCCAGCATTAGATAACAAGTGTACAAATATTATTTTGGGTGGATTGGTAACAAGTCTGAAAGTGACATTCTGAGTGTGTCATCTGGAAACTCCACTAGAGTACGAGATCCCGTTATCTCCAATTCAACCAACTACTATAACGATAGTAATCACTTTGAGTGTCGATATCGATATTTTAGACATTAATTAGCTTGGTCCATGTCTGAAATAGTTGTTTTATAGGCCAGCGCGGGGGCCAAAATCCACACTTCCGTATTTAGAAGTCCGAGAAGTCTTTAGCTAATGTCGGGGGCTGATCTCGCCTCGGATTAGTTAGAATGCGACGCATAGAGCGTACTCTCTCATCTCTCAAATCCTGATCGATGCAAATCGATGTTCGTTTGTAGCACTTCGATATCACCGAAACGTGTATGGAAAGATGAGACTACAGCGGGTTTAGAGTGGCTGTAATGCGTGTATTTGGACGAATCGTCAAGCGGAAGCCACTCCAAGTTGGCTCTCACCACCATTTTATGTTGAACTAATGACTATATCGCCGAATTTCGAAGATTCTCAAGAGCGTAGTCACTCAGACGCTGCGCGACCACAAATCGAGTTATCCCTACCCGATTCCAGTCTCCTTCTTCAACAACGTTAGTGTGTCATCTGCCGTCACCATCGGCGAGTGTTCGTACTCACCAGTCAATTCGACTTGTACGAGCAGATCCACCGCACGCCAAATCGAGTACAACAGGCACGCAAACGCGAAATAAAAGAATCGGAGTCCGAAGCCTTTCGATGTCATCGCGGCCATGAACCGTTTAATCGATCTGTAGCCGCTCTCGATCTCCCACCGATACCCATACTCAGTGAGGAAGCCACTACCGCGATTGGACATGAACACTGAATACTGGCGGTGGTCGTCATGCTCAGAGTCTTCCTTCCGTCGGTAGATCAGCGTCGTCTCGTGCCATCGTTCTATCCCAGACTACGCCTTCATACTATTCAGGAACTATGTCAAAATTCCACATGCATTGAGAAGGTCGGTCTCAATTTTTATCAGCGGAGGCCACAACTGAGCCTGCCGTCCAACGGTGAGATCCGGCTTTTCTGAGACTGCTGTTGAGATATTGTAGAATAGTATTCTATTTTAAAATAGTGTGCTATTCGTCCGGTTCTGAAAGAGCAGACTCGCGGGCTTGTTCGAACCGTTCGGCCACCTCTTCTACGATATCTTCCTCCACGACGGTTCGCAGAAGTGCATCAGTCATCTCGCGAACGACGATGTTCTGGTAGCCCTGTTGGTTGAGCTCCCGCTCTAATTCGTACTTCAGCCAGGAATCGAAGTCCTCAATCGTAGTCTCACGAGCATAGAAGGGGCGCTGTTTGGCAGCCTCGTAGCTGAACGCAGTATCGGTCATCGGGTCACGGGGCTTGACCGATTCTTGTACAGGGGCCTCCGCGGTTGTCTCCGAATCGGACGCCTCATCCGTCTCTTGTGTTTCGTCATCCGGTTCATCCTCGAGCGTCTCCCCGAGGTCGGCGAACGGGTCGTCCTCAGACATGACGGACCACCTCTCCTGCCTCAACGATGTGTGCCAGCTCGTCGAAACACTTCAACTGGTCACAGTCAGGGTCGAAGTCCAGCAGCGGTTTGCGCTCACCGTAGGCCTTCGTGATGCTCGTACGGTCCCGGATACCCGGTGAAGGTTTGAGGTCACCGGCGTCAACGGCCTCCCAGTCCGTAATCCGCGCGAAGTTCGGGATGCGATCTTGGAGATTATCATGCGAGTTGAGCCGTTCGAGCAACTGTCGATCCTGCGTCTGCTGGTCAATACGGCCGCTCAACATATTCGGAACCAGCGCCAGGACGTCGACGTCCATATGCTGCCGAAGCGGTGAAATCTGTCGTTCGATGGTCCGCTCTAGGCCGGCCATCGCCTCGTTTCCGGGGGCAAGCGGAAGCACTAGATTCGTCGTCGCGACGAGTGCGTTATCCGTGAGTCGGGACCGGTACGCCGGCGAATCCGTGACGATGTAATCGTATGTGTCTCCGAGGAGTGGGTCGACAACTTCTCGCTTGAGCAGTGCAGAGGGTTGGAACACGTCGCCGACGACGATCTCCCGTTCGACCTGTTCTAAGTCCTCGCTGGACGGGAGAATGTCGAACTCGTAGCCAGTATCGTAGACGACAGAGGTCGGATCAGCATCGTCGAAGAAGACGTCGCCGATAGTTTCTTCGGTGTTGTGATACTGGTCGTCAAAGCCTAAACCAACGGACGCGTGGCCGTTCGGATCAAGATCGATGAGGAGCACATCGTGCTCCTGTGCGGCCAGCTGCCGGGCGAGGTTGACAGCAATCGTCGATTTGCCGACACCCCCCTTCAGCATACACACCGATACAGCCCGAGAGTTCCCGTCGGTCTGTATCGAATTATATGGGCTATTCGGACTATTCGTTCTATCTATGCTATTCTTACTATTTGAGCCATCCATGCTATTCAGCAGTATCACCTCCTCTCAACTTAAATCTGTGGTGAATAGTGCGAATGATTTTCTATTCTGAAATAGTATTCTATTCTGAAATAGTTAGTGTAGAGTCAGTGAACGTGGCTCAGGAGACGAGCGCCAACGTGACATCCTCCGCGCCGTGAACGGCGCGGCTTCCCACGCATGGGGAATACCAGCTAAGTTTCGCTGTTGCTGGTAGAGGGTACCGACCCGTGGAACGCCGAGAGAGTCATTTGCGAGTGTTTCTCGCTCGTCTCTCGGTGGGTCGCGGTGCTGTCACAGACACTCCCATCCCGAGGCGAGTCATTGCCTGCCGGTTTCAGCGGCACGCTCTCTCCCCACGGGTCAGCCCGGTGTGCAACGTTGATTGCGCCGTTTATATCGCCCTGAAACTTCGTGATGTGGCACCCGTCGTTGGTACACCGGAACGTGGCTTGTGCGGCTCTGTTTCCGATGTGACCGCAAGCGTGGCACGTCTGGCTGGTGTACTCCGGTCGGACGTACTCGACTGGGATACCAGCCTCTCGTGCCTTGTCCTCGACACAGTTCTGTAACCGAGCAAACGCCCACGCATGGAGTCGCCGGTTCATGTACGAACCGTAGTCCAATTCTTCGCGGATGTACGTCAGATTCTCCATCACGAGTACCGGCTTCTCGAACCGGCGGGCATACTCAACAGCCCGCCGAGACGCCTTCTCGACAATATCAGTGAGCGCGTTCTGGTAGTGGTCGAATCGCTCGTCTATCCGCCACTCGGCGGCGTCACGCTCTTGGAGTCGTTTCAGAGTCGTGTGCATCTCCTTGCGAAGATGCTTCGCACGGCTCCCGTCACACACGAACGGGCCAGTTGGTGAACCGTCCTTGAGGGCACAGCCCGTTATCAGGGCGGTTTCACCAATATCCAGACCGATGTGCGTCACGTCGTCGCCGTCTGTCGCGTACTCGGGTTCTTCAACCGGAAATTCGACAGTGACGTGTAGCGTCCACGATGTGCGATTCTGTTGCAGGCGGAGTTGCCCTGCGGATGCGTCCCCGTCTACGAGGTCGTGCCAAAGCCCCTCTTGTTCGGGGTTGATACGAAGCGGTATCCAGAAATTCGTTCCGCGACCGGGTTGCGGTGCCCACCATGTGAACTCATAGTCTCGCGCCGGAGAGTGGTCAAACTCGGCGGCTTGGTTGGTGAGCCGAACCGGGTGGTCATCGTCTAACTCCTGTGCGTCGTAGGTGTCGTGAAGTTGTGGGACGTAGTTGCACAGTGCCGCTTTCGCCTGATACGGCAGGTCGTAGGGCGTCACCACGTCGCTGGTTGCGTTCATCGTGTCGCACCCGGCGTCGAACCCCTCGTGTAGCCCCTCACGGTAGGTGTCGAGCAGGTCACACAGTTTCCGCTCCTTGTGTGCTGTCGGCGGGGCAAGAGTCGCTTCGAGCGTCTTAGTCGCCGTTTTCATCCGTCTCTAACCCTTGTTCGATTAGCTCGCGGTAGGCACGCGGATGGCGGATACCATTCTCACGAGCGTACTCTTTGACCCGCTCGTGTAAGTCGCCACCGCGCTCCATATCTATCTCCGTTCGCACAAGAATTTGTACGTTTCTACCCCACTAAATACTTACGTTGGGTATTCAGCCAGGCAACAGTCACGGAGATTGTGGCAAGAGGCTTACGCGATTCACTCCCGCCCTGCTTAGTCCTCGGTTCCGACAGAGCGTCGGAACACTCGTCCTTCGCGGGAAGGGCGGGATTCTCTCGCTGAATCAAGATAGAGCGAAGTTCAGATTCGATATCCGTCAGTTCCTGGTTTCACTGGGAATGGGTCGTCACCGGGCAGGCGGCGACAGCGGCGGAGCTGAAGCACCAGCGATGGATGCGTCCACAGCGGCGGCCGCAGCTGACACGGCGGACACCGAGCCACAGCCACTGCGACGCCCGTGCCGGGCAACCCTGGAACCGATGCTGGAACCAACGCCGACACCGGGTGATACCAACTGCGAGTTCGGTGAGACGTTCACCGTCGGAGCAGTGACCAGACGATTGGCTTCGCTATCGGTCCCGAAATGAAGCACTTCTACGATGAGCTTCGTGCGAGCGATGGCGTTGACGTCGATCTGGGCAACGAGTTCCGTGACCAGCTAGAGCGGTTGGCGAATCGGCATCCCGAGGTCGCTGACAAGGCCCGACGAAAGTTTGAGATAGATTCAGAATAGGTCTAATTTAAGATTAGTATTAAACTGCCGTTTAGGGCGATGAAAAACCTCTATAGAAGTCGCAGCTACCACTCACACCTTCTATGCGGATAGCTCATCAATCGGAGCCAAGTACTCGTCCTCCCATTCCCGATGGGCTTGAAGATCTCGCACACCACGCCTCGTCAACTGATATTCGTTCTCTCGTCCGTTCTTAGCCTTCTTTTTGATAAGTCCCTTTTCGACTAGATCATCCAGCTGTGGATAGACACGTCCTACTGTGATTTCCTCAGAGTAGTACTCCTGCAGTTCTGCGGTCAATTCTGTCCCCATCGGACTGTCCATACCTGCGATAACGACCATCATATCGCGCTTGAAGCTATTCACATCGTACATCCTGTCAAACCAAATGCCACCTGCGAGAGTCATAATCTTATCCGTTCGCACTTAGCGTAATTCCACTTAATCCCCTTTTCAAACACTGTACTGCTACTTCATCTTATCCACAATGTTCATTTTATCAACCCCTCTTGCGTGGAGGCTCCAAACGATGTCCAATCCAACAGACGACGCATTGCTGACCGAACTCGCAACCCATCAGAATCGAAAGCTCATGCTCTGGCAGCTTGCAGCAGACGGGCGCACGTTTTGCGGCATCCAGTTCATCGTCCAGGAGCGTGACCTGCAGGCCGCACCCGTCGACGAACAAGTCCAAGCCTTCGCCGACGACATGCTCTTGGACAGTGAGATCCGCCCAGAGTACGATTCGATGGCTGACTGGGACGCTCTAGAAGCGAACCACGGTGACACTGCCGACCAGTACCTCTCGACCTGACCCGCCTCAGAGCGATTTTGTGCTGCCTCACTGGCTGGAGGCTTTCCAGTATGTTGCCTACAGCCGAACCACCGTTCGATCCGATCTTCGTCGAGGAACCGCCACTCAGTCCAAACTACGAACAGACGATCATCGACAACGTCGGCTTGCCATTCTACGCCGACGTTGACCGTCCAGACGAAGCGCCTGCTAATGAGCGTGAGCGAACTATCGACCTCGCGGAACGAATCCTGCGCGCCGGCGGCGTCCGAACTGGCTTCGGCCATAACGAGGAAGTCCGGACCTCGATGGAGTCGTGGGCTCCCGATGCCGGTGAAGAGTGCGACGCTGACCCCGGCTACTGGCGCACTCATGTTCTCTTGATGTCTCCTCAGGAGATGAATTTCGGGCAGCTAAACGGCGAACCCAAGGAGAAGCACAAGAAAGCCAAGACAGTGCTTGCCTGGGCTGCGGACTGTATCGACGCCGATGTTCTTCAGGAAATTGAGCGGTCCCAAGCCGAGGATATCAAGCAGGCGTGGCGGGATGCAGTAGAGGCCGAACTAACGCAGCGTGAGATCGAGCAGTTTGCTGAGGACCCGCCGGAAGCGCTCGATGGGTGGACGAGACTTGACGCCAACCACGACGCTGTCAAGGTCGCATACGTCGCTGACAACCACGGGACGCCATCGGTCGCGGCCGTCTTTGAAGACGCTGACAGCGAGTTGGAGGCGCTTGAGTTTACGCTGGAAGAGTGGCAAGAGAACGACGGCAATCCTCGTGAGGCCCGGCTGAACCGGTACTGCGTCACCACTGACGGCGACGGGGCCTACGCCCAACTTCGGTCGCATCTGCTGACATTCGAGGTCGAGCCGATGGAGCCACTCGAAGTGTAGGCCATTCCTGCGCTGAGCATGGTCACATCCCAGGTTCACCACACCGTGTTTCGAGTGTAAACACTACTGCTGTCTGGTGGTTTTTCACCGGAAATGGTGGTGTGTCTGCACGCGTGAGCAGTAGTCATTTGATGGTGGCAGTACTGGATCGAATATGTCGTTCAGTGTCAACTGGCACACGCTGTTGGAGGAGGCTGATGAACTCCCATCTGATGCAGTGCTGGTGACGCCACTCTCACATACGCCGTTCCGGATCAGTGAGACACAGGAACACCGAATCATCGTCGACTACGTCGAAAAGGATGAGACACGGCCACTCCAGCGCGAGCAGTTTGAGACGCTGTTTCGGCGGGTGCATGACGAACCAAATCAGGAGTTCGCTCTTGACCGATTGCCACCCGACGCCGAGCCGTTCGCTACGGTCTGGTCGCTCCATCCACGAATAGAGATTGATGAAGACGCCGGCATCATCCGACAGAGCGACCTCGAAACCACGACACAGATCGCTACGACCGGCGATGAAGATAAAGAGACCGAGCGGACTGAGCCGGATCTGCAAGTGTACAGCGACGCACTTCTATTGACTGATGCGCTTGAGCGCCACGACGTCGACACGTTTGGCGATATCGAGACGGATACGCTCGTGGACCTGTACACGATGTTGTCGGATGTCCAGCGCAGTGCCAACGACCTCCGGAAAGAGGTCGCTGACGTCATCCTGAGTCGGCTCCATCACGACCAACCAGTCAGCGGGCAGTTTGGCTCCGTCCAGCGGACCGCACGCCGTCAACGCTCCCTCAAAGACGAGGAGACTGTGCTGAACGCACTGGAGGCCGCTGGGATTGACCGTGAGCGCGTGACGAGCGTTGACCGAGACAAGGTAGACGATGCTCTTGAGGTGACCGAGCTGTCTGAGACAGATCTGTATGACATTGAAAGTACTGAGTACGTCCGCAAAGCCGATGTTGACGAGGAGACCAAAGAGACCCGGCTTCAGGGACTGAAAGATCGCCTTGTCGCCAGCGATGCTGATAATGCGGAAGTCCAGCAGTTGCAAGACGAGATTGCGGAACTCGAAGACCGCATCGAGGAGTTGACCTCGTTTGACTCCGGGGCGTCCTATCACACCTCTTCAGCGACCGAATAAGCGCTCATCAGCTGCCTGCTTGTAGTAGTCTGTTGTCGCCTCAAGTGAGCAAATCACACTTCGTGAGTTCGCGGAGGGAGACACTAGGTGTAGCTGTTCTATCAGTCTGAACTGTCAGCAACAAAAACTCAGGCTCAGACACACACACCAAATTTTGAGTAAGGATTATGGGATTAGTGTCGTAGAAGACGAGATGAGCTGATCTGGAGTGAGTTCTTTACTCCAAACTAGGTGTGTTCCTCTAGTCTAGCTGTTCTAGTAAGTAGTAGTGTAGTCCGTGTAGAGACAACGAACGTGTCGCCACAACCCTCTATGTTGCTTCTCTCCGCCCCGGCCTACCTGTCCTTCTTACTCCAAACTAGGTGTGTGTCTCCCTCCCTCTTACTCAAAATCTGGTGTGGGTCAGCTAAGTTTTGTGTAAGAAGGAAATCCTTATATCTGTCTTTTCACTTGGTTTCCTGGGCGTCTTACTCATAATCAGGTACCTAAGTTTTATTTCGCTGACTGCTGTCTAACTCTAATAATGGATAGCGAGGACGGGTCAGAGACACTCCATAGCGTATTTGATAGTGTCGATAAGAGCGGAGGAAGAATCTTTGAGCAACGTGAGATCCTTCAAATTGACTACGTACCCAGTGAAAAACGAATCGTCGGGCGGGATGAACAGATAGAGAAAGTTGCTGAGGAGATTGGGCCAATTGTCGTCGGGAAGCCGCCGAATTCGATCATCATCTACGGGAAAACCGGATGTGGGAAGTCACTCGTCGCAAAGCACGTCTCCAAGATTGCTCGGGAAGAAGCTGAAAACCGGGATGTGAAGCTTGCTACAGGATATATTAATTGTCAGCAGGCAAAGGGTAACTCTGACGCTCTGAGCAAATACGGTCGTGCAATCAACCCACCAGAAAGCGGTGTAAAGTTTCCGGCACGCGGGATTTCAGAGAACGAGTACTTTGAACGGGTGTGGTCGGTCCTGAACGAATTTTATGACGCTGCAATCATTGTCTTAGACGAGGTTGACAAACTCAATAACGACGATCTTTTGATGGCCTTGTCAAGAGCCGGGGAAGACGGGAGTGTTGACGTTCCAATTGGAGTGATAGCGGTATCAAACAAAATCAACTATCGGGACAAAATGAGCGAACGGACAAAGAGTTCATTCGGCCATAACGAGTTTATTTTTGAACCCTATGATGCGGAGCAAATTCGAGAGATACTTCAAAATCGGACCGATGCCTTCGTTGACGGCGTCCTTGACGAGGGAGTCATTCCTCGTGCTGCGGCACTGAGTGCCAAGGAACATGGAGACGCACGAAAGGCTATGCGCCTCCTCCGATATGCTGGTGACCAAGCGAACAAGGAGAACGCTGAGCGAGTAAAAGAGTCTCACCTTTCGGATGCACGCGCCTCAGCAGAGTCTGACCGGTTGCTTGAATTGATTTCTGGGCTTCCGCCCCATAGCAAGCATGTTCTAGTCGCGCTAGCGAACCTCAGTCAGAACCACCCAGACCGAGAATGGTTCCGGACGATGCGAATACGCGAGATGTATCTCAATGTTTGTGATCAGAGTGGGGCAGACCCGCTTTCAACAGAACGGACCCGACAGCTACTCAACGAACTCTGCTTTTTAGAGATTGCAGGGAGTCGACGAGGGACTGGAGAAGGGAAAGGGCACTATAGCCAGTACACTCTCCTGTGGGACGCAGATATCGTCCTCACACTTGAAACCTGAATTACAGTCTCTTTCTCCGGCGAGGCGAATTCCCTGGGGTTGCGCTCATTTCGTGAGACGTAACCAGAACTCGCTACGTGCCCAGCTACCTCAGCTGTTCTCATCAAAATTCTGTTTTTTGTCCCCCAGCCGGGTGCGGGGCGGTCCAGTGAGAGCGTCCCGACAGTACCCATGGCATCGAAGACCACCAACAGCGATCAGACCGGAGAACAGCAATCAGCATCCAGCGAAGCGCAGTTCCCAGACCTTACAGTCCGCGCCGAGGGGCCCGCAGATCGACTTCGCCGCGTGAATGAACCCGGGAAGGCCGATTGTCTCGAAACAGTCGAGGTCGAGCTAGCTGTCGAGTACGATATCACCTCCTACGACGAGTGGCGCAATCTCGTCGACCCAGACTACGCCATACACGGACGGACCGTTGAGAAGGGCACGATCATCGACGACTTGCTCGACAGACTCGAAGGCCACTACCGCCGGCAGTCGGACTCTAGATATGAAGCCCCGGACTGGAATCTCACGGTGACCGGCTCGGCGACTGCTTGGCGACGACTCTTCATGGAATTTTCCCAGATGCGCGGTTCAGGTTCCGACCGTGCCCACAAAGGCACCCTTCGTCTCAAACGGTTGCTCGCCGCAGACCTCGTAGACACAGGCGCAGCGCTGGCTGCCCTCGAACTCATCAACCAGTACGATCTGGACAGGGCCACGGACACGTTCATCGCAGAAGTGACGGACAGCACGGACGGCGAGTAGCCAACTCGTCCTGTCTTGGTCTCGGCTCTTAGCGAAGACAGCAAAACACTGGTATCTGTCTCGAGGTTGGTAGATCGGGCTGTGCAAGATGCACAGCGCGTATCTTGCATGATGTTCAGTATATCTGTCGCTGATGAAACCGTCTATCAAACACTTACGGTTAATAAACCTCGAAAATAATCTTCTATATAATGGCGGAGTTATTCATATTCACACTTCTCGCCACAATTGTTGCCATTTATAGAGTACTCCCCCGTTATCGACAACTTCGAGTCACCTACACACTTTGGAACAAGCCCATTGCAGGCCTTCTCACAGCTCTTGGACTTACCGTTCTTGTGAGCTACGCTGGAAGCATCTACTTACAGAATACCGACAATACCACACTCTGGAGCCTGAAAACTGCCTACACACAATCCCCCATCGAAATCACCTCTCTCGAAATCGAATTCATTCAGTTAGCTGCAACCATCACGATCATGGGCGTGTTCCTCGGTGTATTCCTAAGCAAAAGTGTGCGTATTCGCAACGAACAAATGCTCTTATCTGCACTACGTGACCTCTACAACCGAGGCGAATACGCCACGCTCGTAGAGGTGCTTCGAGACAACTACACGCCCCTTATCGACCACCCGGAGAAACCCACGCCACCGAGTGAACAACAATGGCGAGACATTGATGTTACAGTCACGCACACGCTTATAGAGACTGAAGAAGCAGAAGAACTTGATGATTCTTCGCCTTTGGTCGAATATGTAGAGGAAGATAACGAGGAGCAATCCGCTCGTGAGCGTGTACGAGATACGTTCGAATTGAAGCGTCGACAAGCAACATACTATCTCGCGATGCTGCGGTACCGACTTGCTGACTCCGCAGAAGACTCATCCAGTTACACAGAAACTCTGCTGTTAGACCCTGAACTCGGCGCTAAATATCCGATTATTGACCCTGGACTCGGGATTGACATCATCTTAGACATCGAACTTGACGGGTTCCAGCGTCGAGACGTTACGCATCAGTATCTAACAACGCTCCTCCGAGAAAAAAACAGCTTGCTGTACCAAGAGATTTCGAATAACATGACGATGGACGGGATCCACCGGTATCGGGTTAATCCCGATAATCGGTTATTGCATGCGTTGTTCTCGGATTGCTCTCGTGCTGAGGAGTTAGATGCGTACAGGCCGATTGGGGATACAGCCAAAGAAATGTTGCGCGATCAGGGAACGAAGGAGTACGATAAGTACAACGCTCAGCGGTTGACATCTGTAAGTCGCTCGAAAGACTACGTGTTTAATGACCCGATTTTTGTCGCTATCAGTTTCTTTGATATTATGGTTCGTGAAGCGCTCTACCAGCGAATTGACTGGCATATGTGGTTGTACTATTACGAATCAATGACTCGCCTGATGTGCGAGAACTACAAGAACACGGAAGAAACTGATCCGGATAGCGAATGGCCGAACGACTACTCTCGGTTTATGTATGAGATGATTAGCAACATGGGTGATCTACTTCGGATTATGGAGCGGATGGTGGAAAACGACGAGTATGATGTGACGAACGAGGATGGTAACTATGAGGAATTCATTGCGTTAGAATCCTATCGGCGTAATCGAGGTGGAACCATTCCTAAGTCGGCAGTAGAGATTATGTTGTCGTGCCATCAGAAGATTCTGACGACCGCAGAGATTCCACACCAGTTCAAAAAGTATATTACGGAGATCATATTCACGAGGTGTAGTGAGTTGAGAGAGTATGAAGAGGAGTCATTGCCATGGAAATATAGTGAATTCATGTTAAAGCGTCTGGATGCGATGATTGAAGGCCGCCCTGGGTCGGAATACCACCGGGAGTTAGAGTCAGTGTACAATGATGGGGTTCGTCACGAAATTGTTGCGAAGGGGATTACTGGAGGATGGATTGTGGATGAACTGGATGAGTTGATCCAATCATCATAATGTGTTGCTGACGGTCGTCTCTCTGTTGTTGACTGTATGAAAAATTGAGTCATACCCGCGTGAAACTGCCGATAGCCACCTGCTGTCCCCACCCTCTATACTCAGCAGGCCGGTTATGTCAGAAATGAGTGGTTTTACGACTAAACAGTTTCACCCAGCTAGCAACTGTGTATTCTCTGGCTGGTTCGCTCGAAAGAAATAACAGTCAGTACCTTGATTATCGGCTAACGGATCTACTAGTAGTTACTTGATTTGGAACGCCGCTCTCCTCAAAGTTCCTCTATGGGTCTGGACATCCCAAACTGAATGTCTACTAGCAGCCGGTCATCTTCATTGCTACCTGTCTCTATTGAACGCCCACCCTTCGAGTGAATTCGGATCTTCGAGTGACTGCGCTTGGATGAATATCTCCACGACTTCTTCCTGTCGTTCGGTTAACCCACTGTCGTCGATAGTGTTGAACCGGGATTCTACGTCTTCAATATCAAGGAATGGTTCGATTTGCTCTAGTTTGAGGATTTCATAGGTCTCTCCAGTGGATGCATTTACATCGGTGAGGAAGTACTCAATAAATTCTATCAGCGACTCATTGTCCGCTGTATACCTTCTAACCCACTCAACAGCATCATCTGAATCGCCCCAGTCCCTCCAACGCTCCAAAACTAGGTTTATTCGGTCAACATCAGCAAGATCACCCCTGCTGGCTTGGTTCTCAATCTGGTTCACCCAGGTTTCTCTTAGATCGCAGATGTCCTCATACTGTAACAGGCGTTCCCGTTCCAGTCGTTCTGTACCACCATACTCTCCATGTTCTTGAGATAACAAGCCTAGTAGATAAGCACCGAAATAGGGGGAGTGGCTGGTTGAGATGGCGTCGTCCAGAATCTGTGTTGGCTTGTCGGCTTCCTCTATCAGCGAGTATACGGTCTGAAATAACAAGCCGATATTCCCGTCATCCAGCGAGTTCGCTCGGGGATCCACTTGGACAAGGTGGTCAGCTACCTCAAACAGTCCCAAGGTAGCTTCTTTCCTAGTTTCAATCTCTCGGCTGTGCTCCTGAAATCGCTTTAGGAAATTATACGCCCGGGAACGCCCTGATTTGCCCTCCTGCTCAGACAAATCGAGGAGAATCTGTGCGAACTTTTCGTGGTCCTGAGCGGAGGTTTTGAGTGAAGTGAACTCTTCCTGTGGGATCTCTCCTTCGGGCACGGTTTGTCGGAAGTAGTAGTTGAACATATCTGGGTGACAGATTCTCTTCCGTTTTCGATAGGTGTCTTCGTTCTCGCTGATTGATTTCCAAGGGCTGATTTCGTTACGAGAGTATCGCGGAAAGAGATATGAGAGTAGCATCTCTGCTGTATCAACCGGTTTCTCATAATTCTCCCACAAGAAGTCGTGGTCTAGATCTTTTCCCTGATTTGGATGATTGCGTACCGTGAATCTCGTTTTATTCTCTCGTATCTTCTCGTAGATATCGTTGAAATGGATTCGGAGTGTTTCTATAGCAATCAAATCGACGTAGTTTACTTCATCTCCTATTGCGCCATAGGAGGTCTTGACAGCGTTGGTGAGACGAATAGCGGATCGAGGAGTTTCAATTAATGGGTCAATCCCGTGCCGATACACCGTTTGCCAATGGGTTTTGTTGAACGTGACTTCGTCCTCCCCTACGATAGCGTCCAATCGGTTTGTGAAGAAGACGTGTAATGAGTTGTCGGCAGGGATTGGCATGTGCTGAGACAGTTGGACAATCTTCTCAAGATACCTATCCCCGTTTTGAACCCCGCGTTCACCTTCTTCGAGGGCTTCGACCACTACATCACGATCAAACGCCAACACATACGTCACGTTCGGGAAGTCAGCGACACTCTTCACCAAACGAAACATCTGCCGGATCTCGTCGTTGGTCAACCGGTCAATATCGTCGATAAACACCACAATCTGCTGGTCGGACTCTCGGAGCGCCTCCGAGATAGATTCCTTTACCTCACCAAGTTCAGGCTCATCCGTTTCAGTAACATCAGCAACGCCCTTTGCTACAGGACTAATTGGGACACCAACGGCTTCTGCCGGAAGTTTCGATACCCCTCGTGAGAGCGTTGCTATCTTTTCCCGGATATTGTCAAATCGATTGTCCTCTAGGTCGAGACCTGCACGGAATTGAGAGAAGAACTTATTGATCAGATCTGGCTGCCCTGAGAACCACCAAGGATTGAACCGGATAACTACAGGAGAATCACTGCGTTCTTCGAGGTTTTGTTCTACAAAGTTTAGTACCGTGCTCTTACCCGCTCCCCACTGCCCGTAGATTCCAACAACGAATTCATCGGCAGGAGTCCGTATGGAGATTGTATCAGCGATGTTCTCGGCAAAACTGCTGTATCCGAATTGGTCCTGTTCCGGATTTTCGAGAGCAGAGTCAGAAAGCAACCCCTGTTGACGGTTCATGGACCGAGTATACTGAAACAAACGACAAAGATTCTTTGCTCACATTACATATGGGCACCCCAGCTGAGCGGTTGGTGGATCGGATTCACCTATAGAGAGAAAGTGCATCAGAGGTTAAGCCATAGTACTCTATATCCGAAACTCCGCCAATACGCCCTAGTGACACGACGGATATCGCTCTCTGAGAATCTACTAGTACTTACTGTATTTTGAATGCCGTTTCCCGCGAAGTCCCACCGGGGTTTAGCTGCCTGATATCAAGAGTCTATTAGTACGATCTCAAGATTTGGTCGGTCGCTAAGTACAGTCAAGGTATGGATTATCGGGACCAGAAGCTATTGGTGACAGAAGGCCCCACAATCCTTAATTTGTTCAGAGTGACGAAGCGGTGATTTTATTCCGAATCGCCAGATTCTACAGCAGACTCACTGAGGATTCTGAAAAAACGGCGGACGCGGGACGTACCCATCTCTACGCGCTCTCCCTCAAGCTCGCGTCCGGTTTTGCGTGATTTCACCATCTCAATATAGACTATCCACTCTGTGGTGATAAATCTGTGGCACCATTTCGTCTAAAGAAGGAGGAAAAGTGCTGATATAAGAAGCACTGCGATTCCAAAAAACAAAAGGAACTGACTCCCCACTAGAAATAGATTTCCCCGCCTCAATTCTTGGTTCATACTATCTGTCCACTCGTTGTAACCATCTAAAAGGGTTAACATCCACTCATTCTCTGAATACTCTTGAGTTTGAGCTTCTTCTCGAAATGAATCACCAACACCAAACTCTCGATCAGTAGAAAAGACAGTTCCAAGACCAGTAAATACACAAATTGTTAGGGATATAATTCCAGTCGCCGCAGTGTAACTAACTTCTGGAGAGAGGCCAGAGAGTGTACTCGGTTTAGCAATCCCTGCCGCAGAGGCAATAATACTGATTACAATCACTGAGGTACGGGCATTTCGCATCGCTACATCATCAATATGTGTGGCGAGATCTAACTGACGCTCAAGAGACTCCTGTGACTCAACCCGGGTCTGGTTGAGGACCTCAGTAGTGAGATCTTCTGGATCTGGCGGTGTTGGATCTCTTTCCGCCTCAATGAGGTCTTCAACCCCGGTCACCTCCCCGAAAGGAGAGCCCTCATCTGATCTAGAGCCTTCCATCTGGAAACTTAATCGCTTGACGGCCATATTAAATATAGGGATCGCTCGCGCACCATATGATGGGGCTCTAACTGAAGACGATGTGAGAATTTACCCAAACGACGTGACTGGTGATGGCATCTGAAGATTCTCAGATACGCTATGAGATCCTACTGATCCTTTTCAAAGGGTATGTGGGGCACTTTATTGATGTGGCGCAGTCTTGCGACTTTGCCGAGCGGTTATAGAGGAGGAACTGAGTCAAATCGCCCTTTCATCAACTTGAATGATAATCTGCCGCTCTCAGAGGAATCCAAGCTAGGTAACTAACACAGTGTGTCAAAGAATACGTCTCACGGCCTCTACTTGGCGATTATACAGCTCTACATTCGCTCTTAAGCCCGTGATTTCGCCATCCACTAGTTCTGTTCAACACAGAAGCTGTGAATTATATTTGTTGAGAACTATTGTATGACAGGCTCAACTAACAACCTGTTCCACCATTCGTCTTTAGCTAACACCAGTAGTAATTCTTGGAGATGAAATTATAACTGTGGATGTTAGGAGAACCAATTCCGTCGGTCGAGGTGCTGTCCCTTGTGAAATCCTGCGATGATCAACAATAGCATCGGTGGTTTTCGTCGTTTTGGTGTGGTGTATGGGCGAAATTCGACCGAAAATCACGGTCTAACAGTATTACTGTGAGTATTAGCTAAAGACGAATGCCTGTTCCACAATATCGACCTTTACTACCAGAAATATATCATCGCTCACTCTCTTGATTCCTTTAAGCGAAGTTATTAGATAGCGGTGGATTTCGTGGCTCACTTGTCTACTAGTAGTTTCTGATGTGGAACGCCCACGAAGTCGTGTGCCCGCCGTCAGTTTGGACCCGCTCCTTCCAAATTAACTAGTAGTTCGAACGGCCTCATTTAAGACTCTTCACAAAACATCTTAAGATTCATCGACGCTTAGTTTGGGTATGAACCATCCGGAGGAACAGCAGAAGTCTGCTATTGGCAGTATTCTAGGTTCTGCTGAGGTTGTCGATCTGGCAAGTAATGTCGACGAACTTGAGGAATGGCTACGAACTGAGTTTGCGACCGAGAGGTCTGATGAATTGCTTGACGGCTACAAGTTCTTCATAGAAACAGCTATCCGAGGCTTTCTTCATCGAGTTATCTACAGCAATTTTCCTTTGATACCGGAGGACTTCGTGTTCTTCAGAGCTCGTTTTGAAGGGATTGAACTATCTTCCTTTCCTAATACCTGTGAGAAAACAGCGTTCATTAAAAACATCAACGAATACCGGCGAAGCCTCCGGAAAGCAAGTTCATGGAAAGAAGCTCAGACCGTACTTGATGATTTCAGACAAGAGGTAATACAGCCGTTCAAAGAGTTATTCCAAGAGCATACTGTCTCTAGTTCTGACTACGAGATAGAGAAAGCGGAGCTCCTACGCCTGAAGACGATCTTCCATGTCTTTACCCAATTTAATGATGTCGGAGACGGTTATCCTAACAGCTACTTCATCACGATACTAGATACAGACCTTCGAGAAGAGCGGCTGGAATCTGCTTTAGAGGGCTACACTCGGACATTGCAGTTCGTCTGGTCTCAACTTGTCGAAGACGAAGTTTTCCAAGAGACCTGTCTCAGTGGACTACACAGGTCTGAGACTTGGGCCTATTCAATTGACACCTTTGATGATGCAGGTGCAACACCTGATGAAAGGGCTGACTTGGATCGTTTCTTTGGAGAGGTGAAAGAGGACGTGGTCCGGCCGCTTGAGGCCGAGAAAACAGTCGAAATAATGGACAATGTCCTGTTCCTAGACGAAGAGGTAGAAGAGGACTTCTTTACAGACTTAACTTCTCGAACGCAGGAAAACGGATTGGATACTCAAGAGGAGTTCGACTTTCAGCTGTTTTGGTATCAGGTAGAATTCCTCCGGTCCACGAAGATTTTCAACGGCGTTCCTGCATTCATTTCTCTGATGGGTGGGACCGTGAACCAGAAGAAGAGATTTGCTGACGGAGAGAAGGCTTACGTCTGTAAGTTCACTCACCCGGTTGAGCCTGGTAACGACTACACCTACGGCGTTTTAGTTGAGGCCTCCGGGAGCACAGGGCTGGCAGATTACTCTGGATGGGTAATGTTCTACGATTGCTGTGGGGATTACTCTGGCTTCTCGGGTTCAGAGCATATGCAGGCCGAGAAACTTATCGAGAAGCATCTTGAGAAGGATGAAATCATGCTTCGGGAGATGGAACTTGAAAAAGACGAGTTCAAGGAACTGGTTTCGGATAAAACGGTTGGTGAGAGAGGATCAAAGCTGTCTGAAGAGCTAGATAAGGAGTCAGAGACGAACCGTCGTCAAACGAAACTGGGGAAGGCAAGAGGTCTGCTTGTAGAGCTGATTTCCTATTACTATCTGACTCGGAAAGACCACAGTTCTGATAATGTCGACTGGAATATCTCGCTTGACGCAGGTGAGCTGGACGTGGAAGTTGAGACACCGGATGAAATTCGATTTATCGAATGCAAGTATGATCCTTCAAATCAGGATTGGGAGTACGAGTTCAGCAAGTTAGAGGACAAGATTAGGGAGCCAGAGTCGGAAAAGCAGAAGGATGGAGAATTCTGGTTCTGGACATCTCCTCCTCAAGAAACAGTTAGACGTTTGAATCAAAAAGGATTCACATACAGGGTGGTTTCCGAGGTTGTTAGAGACGCACCCGAGTTCAGGGACAAGGACTTGCAGCATCTAATGTTCGTTATGGAGAAGATCGAGCAGGCCGAACCAACGGCTCCAGATAAAGATGTACTTCCATGAGATATGTAAAAATATCAATACTATACCCAGACTCACGGAGCAAATGGTATCAGCACAGACTACCTCGTTGAGAAACTGTTCCGCGATGCGCCTGTCATGCCCCTCGAAGACCGGGCGGTGGCAGACCTCGGCCTAGCGCTGAATAGATGCTCTACATCTTGCACGGCAACCAGTGACAACATCATCAGGTCGATAACTGTTTCACTAGGTCAGGCAAGACTCTCGCTCCCTGTCGATTTGTGCTTCCCTCGGGGCCGAGGTTTAAATACGATGACGAACGCAACCAAGCGTGTGACTGACCGGAATCCTGAGTACGACCCCGCTGATATCCTCGGCGCAGCGAGTTCCGACCCTGAAACGAGAGGGAACGGACGGGAACGAGTCCTCGAATCCACCAAGTATCCCGACCGTACAGAGGATGATGCTCGCACCTGTAGAACCTGCGGACAGGACATTCCACAGGATGAACGCCAGTGTCCGTTCTGTGCTCAAACCGGCGTCTCCGAGACTTCGTTCGACGATCAGGATAGCAGCCCACTTAGAGAGTGGACGTTCGGTCGAGTAGTACTCGCGCTCGTCGAAGCGAACACTGACTTCCATGCACGAGCGCTCGGCGCTGCGGCCTTCTCCGTTTCCGACAGCATCGCGAGCGGCGAGGGACGTCGTCCCATGGGACCGGTGAAGTGCCGAGCAGCCTTCGGAACCGAGCCAGCCACCACTCTCACGAAGGGCTGGCCCGACCTGCCGACCGAAACCACGATCGGCGAGGAATCCGGACGAGGCGCTCTTGGAGACAGCCGACGAACAGACCAACTGGGATGGGGATGGGGGCGACGTGCCAGCC
>NZ_WPCB01000022.1:0-56054 GCF_009741785.1 Haloarcula sp. CBA1122 | reverse complement strand
CCTCCAGTGGCTCGCCGTACTCTTCGGCTGCGACGGACGGGACCTCGTCGAAGCGGTCGAGGATTCGTCGACAGTGAGGTGGACCTCGCTGCCGTAGGCGAGCGCGTCCGTGGTCCGGGCCATCGCGGTCGCTTCGTCGCCGGCGACCGGCGCGACCGGCGCGCGGCCGCTGGCCGACAGCACCGACACCGGGTCGAAGCCGAGTTCGGCCAGCCGGAACACGGCCAGTTCGGCGGCCCGGGCCGCGGCGACGACGCTCCCGGTGACACTCGCGGTTGCGAACGACGGCAGGAACACGCCCGTCTCGGGGACGCCGGTACGCTCGGCGACCTGGCTCGCAACGTCCTCGTCCGGCAGTTCGTCGGTTTCCAGGGCCAGCACGGCGAAGTCGGCGTCCTCGCGGTAGCCGATGCGCTGGAAGGCCTCCTCCTCAGCGACGAGCGCGCGTGCGGGACCGCTCCCGAGTGCCTGAAAGTCGTCGACAGTCAGTTCCCAGCCGCCCTTCTGCGAGCACAGCAGGGCCAGCGCCGGGTGGTCCGTCGACAGTTCGACGTGGTTCAGCGGCGCGCCGTCGACGGTGGCCATCGTGGACTGGACCGTCGCCAGCCCGGCCGTCTGGATTTCCGCGAGTAGCATGCCGGCTTCGACAGCGCCGGGGACCTCGACGCCGAAGTCCAGCACCGCGGCGTCGCCCTCCAGCGCGTGTACGTCTATCGTGAGTTCGTCGGCGAAGTCGATGGCCTCGTCAACGAGTTCCGTGGCCATCCGATTGAGACTGTCCATACGCCGTCTTTGGCACCCTTCCCTTTAATCTCCGCCTTCGGCCGCGTCGCTTCTGGCTGCCCGACCCAGATGCTCCTCAACGGCGTTGACCTTGTCCCGCGCCTGCTGGTCGACGGTCCGCTTGTCGTCGATCTTCAGGAACGTGCTCACGCGGTCGCTCTGCTCGCCGACGGCCTCGTGAGCCGCGTGGGTGGCCGCGAACAGCTCCTCGCTGTCCTCCGCTTCGATGATGGTCCCCATCGGCGTCGTCTCGTATTCGACGTCGAACGCTTCCAGCGCCGCGACGGCGTCGGCGACGTAGGAAGACATGCTCCCTTCGATGACCGGTGCGACCGAGAGAAACCCTATGCAGGTCATACCGGTTCCGACGCGTGCCCGCGACCTAACCGCTGTGGTACTCGCCTGGGGACTGGACCGAAGAAACTCCCGTTCGAAGCGCTTACTCGCCTTCCTCGACCGGAGCCCCGCGAGCGTTCGTCTTCACGCTCTGGAGGCCCTGCTTCGCCTTCTGCTTGGAGGCGTAGCCCTGTCCGCAGTCCGCGATTATTTCCCCGTTGTCGTGGCGGAGCCGCCAGCGCGCCTTGCCCTCGCTGTCTTTGAAGAGTTCGAACGTCGCTTTGCTGCCCCCCTCTTCGACAACACCGTCGTCGTCTTTGGACTCGTCGACGACGTACGCGCCGGGTGCGTTGGATTTGACGCTTTCGAGCCCCTGTTCGGCCTTCTGCTTGGAGGCGTAGCCTTCCCCGCTGTCGGCGATGATGTTTCCGTTGTCGTGGACGAGCCGCCAGCGGTACTGCTCGGCATTGTCCTCGTACACCTCGAAGGTCGCCTTGCTCGCAGCCACGTCAGTCGCTACCTCCCCCTCGTCTTCGTCCCACTGCATATCGATTTCAAGTGTGACAGTGCCGTCTTCCTGCTCGACCTCAACCTCGAACTCGGATTCGGCCGGCGGCGTGACCGTCACAGTCTGTTCCTCATCTGCCGGGGCCGGCTCACCGCGGCTGAGCCTGTTCGCCAGCCGTCGGAAGTACGACGCAATTCCTCTTCGGCTCCGCGTTTCCTGTGACTCGTGGACCGTCTCGTCTGTCATACAACCGGACTGACGATGGGACAACAAATAATGGTACTCCATACTCAAAACGGCACCCGACCTCCTCAGAACAGCTGACCGAAATAACAGGGTCTCGGCTGGCACGATACACCCTCTGGTGGACAGCTCTCCCGCGACGGCACGTAATAGGTCGTCGAACCGGAACGACGACTGACGGGTGTGTACGAAGGGCTACGCGACCCCATGCGACAGGTTCCTTCCAATTCGGGACAGAGAAGTACGCTGTGTGAATTCGCCGCTACTCGTCAGGCACTGACACTGTCGATTTCGATAGCATAACAACGAGTGGCACCTGTGGGACGAATCCGCCACGTAGGGCATTACAGAATCAGAGAGAAATGTCGAAGCGTGCCCCGCCGTCGCGGCCCTCACTGATGGTGATTTCCCAGCCGTGGGCGGTGACGATGTCCGTGACAATAGAGAGTCCGAATCCGGACCCGTCGTTGCTCGTCGTGTACCCGTGTTCAAGAACAGTCGTCCGGTCCTCTGGGGGGATGCCGCGGCCGTCATCTTCGATATAGAAGCCCGAAAGCTCAGTTTCGTCCGCATCGTCGAGTGTCCCCACTCGAATAGTCAGCGGCGTGTCGTTGTGGTCGAACGCGTTCCGAAAGAGATTCTCGAAAACCTGTAGCAGGCGGTCACGGTCTGTCTCAACCGCGACATCTCTTGTAAGGTTCAGTTCGAGCGTCCCGCCGTCTGTCTGGGTGTGTTCCCACGCGTCTTCAGCGACGGCAGCGAGTGCGACCCGAGACAAGTCGGTGATGCTCTCGCCCACACGAGCGAGTGTCAGCAATTCGTCTATCATCGTTTCCATCCGGTCGAGGTTCCTCTCCATCGTCTCGACGTGCTCCGTGGGCGCATCATCTCGGACGAAATCCACTCTGGCCCTCGTAACCATCAACGGGTTCCGGAGGTCATGCGAGACGACGCTCGCGAACTTGTCCAGTTTCTCGTTGGACTGTTCGAGCTCTCGCTTTGTCTTTTTGAGTTTCTGCTCGTCGTGTTTCTGCTGTGTAATTTCTCTGGAGATGAACTGGACAGTGTTTGTGTCCCCAGTCTCGCTGAGCGGCGTGACAATGTTGTGAAAGTGACGTACCCCAATGGAATCCTGAAACGTCACCGCGCTCCCGGCGGTAATGGCGCGTTGACCGTATTCGAGGCGGTCGGACGCTATTTCGGCCGGGAGTGCGTCCGACAACTGCGAGTCGATGAGTTCCGGGCGCGTGGTATCGTGTGCCCGCGCCATCGACTTGTTCGCTGCACGGATTCGTCCGTCGGTGGAGACCTCCACGATTTCGTCCGGTGTATTGTCGACCAGTTTCTCGTACTTCTGTTGTGCACGGTGTTGCCCGACAACGTTGCGTATCCGCGTGGCGAGCAACTGGAGTCGTTCTCCGTCTATGATTTTCTTCTTCTGAAGGTAATCATCGACACCGGTCCCGATTGCGTCACTGGCTACGTCCTCCCCGCCTTGCCCGGTTAGTAGAATAAACGGTATGTCAAACTC
This sequence comes from Haloarcula sp. CBA1122, assembly GCF_009741785.1. NCBI lineage: Archaea > Methanobacteriati > Methanobacteriota > Halobacteria > Halobacteriales > Haloarculaceae > Haloarcula > Haloarcula sp. CBA1122. The sequence goes on along the minus strand of NZ_WPCB01000022.1, from coordinate 52,653 downwards.
CTCACTCACCTCGGTACACAGCTCCAGCCCGTCCATGCCTGGCATCTTGTAGTCGCTGACGACACAGTCGACACGCTGCTCTCGTAACGACGCAAGCGCTTCCTGTCCTGTACTTGCCGTTTTGGTGGTGAAGCCGTGTGCGTCACTGAGCTTTTCCGACGCTATCTCGACAAAGAAATCACTGTCATCAACGACGAGTACACTGATATCCCCAGCAGAATCCATCGTACCCTCTAACTGGCTTGCAGACTGTTAACTGCCGGGTTTTGTTGCGGATAGATGATAACTCTACACAGTGAGAACTCGGACGCACAAATGGTGAGGCCCACGAAACGGTGGTTGCTGACAGACATTCACTGAGGGAACTGGACGGAAAAACAGACCCGTGTCCTCACTCGCTACGCTCGTTGTGGGCGCTGCGACTGGCAGGGCTCAAATCCAGTGCGATTACAGCATCCAGTACGCGGCGCGATAAAACGCACCGCTCAGGAGTTTGGATGAAGAGAAATGCGCTGGCTGGGATTTGAACCCAGGTTGTGACCATGGCAAGGTCACGTGATACCAACTACACTACCAGCGCTCGCTTCGTTCTGCACTGACCCTCACGGCCGTCGGCCGCTCGGTACCAGCGCGCAACGCCTCGTTGCAATCAAATCTGGCGGGGGTGAGAGTAAAAAGCCTTCCGTTTTCCGGGGAAAACCATGGGAAGTGAGGGCAATCGCCGCCCCGTCTGAGAGCCGTATCGTGTGATGACTTCACGGGGCATGGCCTTTCGGAAGCGGCAATCCAGTGAACGGTCCCATCGGTCCCGAACCGGCATGACGGACCATGTGAACGCGACGCATCGCGAACGCGAAACGGGGCCTTTTTAAGCCCGGGAAGGGGAGATATCGGCACAGTCTAGTGGCGCGACGTGGAAGCGTCACGGCATGACGACCAGCGTACTCGTGCCGTCTTCCCTCGCACGGGAAGCCGAAGACAGACGCGAGGCAACTCGCAAGCTCGGTTACGTGGCCCGCGCGGCCGCGGTCTACCGGGTTGATCGGCTGACAGTGTACCCCGACCCTGACGGGGCGGGCAAGTGGGAAGACGGGTTCGTCGAAACCGTGCTGCGGTACGCCGCGACGCCCCCCGCACCTCCGAAAGGAGATGTGGGGTAAGCGGGACGAACTGGAGTACGTCGGCGTCCTGCCGCCGCTCCGCGTGCGTTCACAGACCGGCTCCGGATCTGAGGGTTCGGGGTCGTTAAGACAGGGAATCGTGACCGAGGTCGGAGCTGATGGGCGCGTCCGGGTCAATTGCGGCATGCAACACCCGATCTCCCTTCCCGTCCCAGCGGATATGGACGTGGAACAGGGGGAGCGCGTGACCGTCAGGGTCTCTTCGCGACGGCCGGTCCGGGCGAAACTCGTCGACGCCCCCACAACGGGATTCGACGTTGTCGCCGCGGACCTCGATGCGGCACTCTCGCGCGACGATGCCGGGCTCACTATCGCGTCCTCGCGATACGGCGAGCCGGTAACGTCGACCCGTCTCGGCCAGTTGGCCGAGCGGCGCGACGCCGAGGGCGGCATGACCGTCGCCTTCGGGGCACCCGAGCGCGGGTTACCGTCGATACTCGACGTTGCCCCGGACGCCGTCGGGGGAGACCAGACGAGCGACGAACCAGAAGGGTTCGACCTCTGGCTGAATACGGTTCCGAACCAGGGCAGTGAGGTCGTGCGAACGGAAGAAGCTCTGTTCGCCTCCCTCACCTGTCTAACCCTCACGGAGTAAACGAATGCCACAACCAAGCAGACCACGCAAAGGCTCGCTGGGCTTCGGCCCGCGCAAGCGCTCGACGAGCGAGACGCCTCGCTTCAACAGCTGGCCGTCTGACGACGGGCAGCCGGGCGTCCAAGGGTTCGCCGGCTACAAGGCAGGCATGACACACGTCGTGCTCGTCAACGACGAACCCAACTCCCCCCGCGAGGGGATGGAGGAGACTGTCCCGGTGACAGTCATCGAGACGCCGCCGATGCGCGCCGTCGCCCTGCGAGCGTACGAAGACACGCCGTACGGTCAGCGTCCGCTGACGGAAGTCTGGACCGACGAGTTCCACTCGGAACTCGACCGGACCCTGGACGTTCCGGAGGACCACGATCCGGACGCTGCTGAGGAACAGGTACGAGACGCACTCGAGGCCGGTGACCTCGGGGACGTGCGACTCATTACGCACACCGTCCCCGACGCCGTCCCGAGCGTCCCAAAGAAAAAGCCCGACGTGATGGAGACTCGCGTCGGCGGTGGGTCCGTTTCGGACCGCCTCGACCACGCCCTCGACCTCGTTGAGGACGGTGGCGAACACGCCATGAACGACATCTTCCGCGCCGGCGAGTACGCCGACGTGGCCGGTGTCACGAAAGGCAAAGGGACGCAGGGTCCCGTCAAGCGATGGGGCGTCCAGAAGCGGAAAGGCAAGCACGCCCGCCAGGGATGGCGCCGACGGATCGGCAACCTCGGTCCGTGGAACCCGTCCCGTGTGCGCTCGACGGTCCCCCAGCAGGGGCAGACCGGCTACCACCAGCGCACCGAGCTCAACAAGCGCCTCATCGACATCGGCGACGGCGACGAACCGACCGTCGATGGCGGCTTCGTCAACTACGGCGAAGTCGATGGGCCGTACACGCTCGTGAAGGGCTCCGTACCCGGTCCGGACAAGCGCCTGGTGCGCTTCCGGCCCGCGGTGCGTCCGAACGACCAGCCGCGCCTCGACCCCGAGGTGCGCTACGTCTCCAACGAATCGAACCAGGGATAACCTATGCAGGCAACAATCTACGACCTGGACGGCAACACAGACGGCGAGGTCGACCTGCCGGACGTCTTCGAGACGCCGGTTCGGTCCGACCTCATCGGCAAAGCTGTACGTGCCGCACAGGCCAACCGAAAGCAGGACTACGGGTCCGACGAGTACGCCGGCCTCCGAACGCCGGCCGAGTCCTTCGGTAGCGGCCGCGGCCAGGCACACGTCCCGAAGCAGGACGGCCGTGCCCGCCGCGTCCCGCAGGCGGTCAAGGGGCGAAGCGCCCACCCGCCGAAAGCCGAGAAGGACCGCTCGCTCGACCTCAACGACAAGGAACGGCAGCTGGCCGTTCGCTCGGCGCTGGCCGCGACGGCCGACGCCGACCTCGTCGCCGACCGCGGCCACGAGTTCGACCGTGACGAAGTGCCCGTCGTCGTCTCCGACGACTTCGAGGACCTCGTCAAGACGCAGGAAGTCGTCTCGCTGCTGGAGGCGCTCGACGTCCACGCGGACATCGACCGCGCCGACGAGACGAAGATCAAGGCTGGACAGGGTTCGGCCCGTGGACGGAAGTACCGTCGTCCCGCCTCGATCCTCTTCGTGACCAGCGACGAGCCGTCGAAGGCCGCCCGCAACCTCGCGGGCGCCGACGTGGCGACCGCAAGCGAGGTCAACACGGAAGACCTCGCGCCCGGCGGCGCGCCCGGTCGACTCACCGTCTTCACGGAATCCGCACTCGCGGAGGTGGCCGAGCGATGAGCTGGGATGTCATCAAACACCCACACGTCACCGAGAAGGCCATGAACGACATGGACTTCCAGAACAAGCTCCAGTTCGCCGTCGACGACCGCGCCTCCAAGGGCGAAGTCGCCGACGCCGTCGAGGAGCAGTACGACGTGACAGTCGAACAGGTCAACACGCAGAACACGATGGACGGCGAGAAGAAGGCCGTCGTTCGCCTCTCTGAGGACGACGACGCCCAGGAAGTCGCCTCCAGAATTGGGGTGTTCTAACGATGGGACGACGAATCCAAGGACAACGGCGCGGCCGCGGGACCTCCACGTTCCGTGCTCCGTCGCACCGTTACAAGGCTGATCTGGAGCACCGCAAGGTCGAGGACGGCGACGTCATCGCCGGCACGGTCGTCGACATTGAGCACGACCCTGCCCGCTCGGCTCCGGTCGCTGCCGTCGAGTTCGAAGACGGCGACCGACGACTTATTCTCGCGCCGGAAGGCGTCGGGGTAGGCGACGAGCTACAGGTCGGCGTCAGCGCCGAGATCGCACCCGGGAACACGCTCCCGCTGGCCGAGATCCCAGAGGGGGTCCCGGTGTGCAACGTCGAATCCAGTCCCGGTGACGGTGGGAAGTTCGCCCGCGCGTCGGGTGTCAACGCCCAACTGCTCACCCACGACCGCAACGTCGCGGTCGTCAAGCTCCCCTCCGGGGAGATGAAGCGGCTTGACCCGCAGTGTCGTGCCACCATCGGCGTCGTCGCCGGTGGCGGCCGAACTGACAAGCCGTTCGTGAAGGCTGGCAACAAGCATCACAAGATGAAAGCGCGAGGGACGAAGTGGCCCAACGTCCGCGGTGTGGCGATGAACGCCGTCGACCACCCGTTCGGTGGCGGCGGCCGCCAGCACCCCGGCAAGCCCAAGTCCATCTCGCGGAACGCCCCGCCTGGCCGTAAGGTCGGGGACATCGCCTCGAAGCGAACTGGTCGAGGTGGCAACGAATGAGCTCAGAATATCAAATCGGCCACGAAGGAGAGTTCTCCTTCCGCGGCCACACGCTCGACGAGCTGCAGGAGATGGAGCTCGAGGAAGTCGCGGAACTGCTCCCCGCTCGACAGCGGCGAAGTATCGTACGCGGCCTGACCGAGGAGAAACACAAGCTCCTCGAGAAGGCCCGCGAGGCCGGCGAAGAGGAGACAGCCAACGACCCGATCCGGACACACCTGCGCGACATGCCGGTGGTCCCGGAGATGGTCGGGCTGACCTTCGCCGTCCACGACGGCCAGAACTTCGAGCGTGTCAAAGTCGAGCCCGAGATGCTCGGCCACTACCTCGGTGAGTTCCAGCTCACACGGAGTAGCGTCGAACACGGTCAGGCCGGTATCGGAGCGACACGCTCCTCGAAGTTCGTACCGCTCAAATAATCATGGGAATCAGTTACTCAGTCGAAGCCGACCCGGACACGACGGCCAAAGCGATGCTCCGGGAGCGGCAGATGAGCTTCAAGCACAGCAAGGCCATCGCCCGCGAAATCAAGGGCAAAACGGCCGGCGAGGCTGTCGACTACCTCGACGCGGTTATCGAGGGCGACCAGCCCGTTCCGTTCAAACAGCACAACTCGGGCGTCGGCCACAAAAGCAAGGTCGACGGCTGGGACGCCGGACGCTACCCGGAGAAGGCCAGCAAGGCCTTCCTCGACCTGCTCGAGAACGCGGTCGGCAACGCCGACCACCAGGGCTTCGACGGTGAGGCCATGACGATCACGCACGTCGCCGCCCACAAGGTCGGCGAGCAGCAGGGTCGCAAGCCCCGCGCGATGGGGCGTGCCTCGGCGTGGAACAGCCCGCAGGTCGACGTCGAACTCATCCTCGAAGAGCCGGAGGTCGAAGACTAATGGCCGACGAACAACAGTTCATCGAGGACGGACTCCAGCGGACCCAGATCGACGAGTTCTTCGCAGAGGAACTCGGTCGCGCCGGCTACGGCGGCATGGACGTCGCCAAGACGCCGATGGGGACCCAGATCGTGCTCAAAGCCGAGAAGCCAGGGATGGTCATCGGCAAGGGCGGGAAGAACATCCGGAAGATCACGACGGAACTCGAGGACCGATTCAACCTCGACGACCCGCAAGTCGACGTGCAGGAAGTCGACGAGCCGGACCTCAACGCCCGCATCGTCGCGGACCGACTGGCCAACGCACTCGAGCGTGGCTGGTACTTCCGCAAAGCGGGCCACACCACCATCGACCGCATCATGGAGTCGGGCGCACTCGGTGCAGAGATCGTCCTCTCCGGGAAGGTCACGGGTGCACGCTCGCGCGTGGAGAAGTTCAACCGCGGCTACGTCAAGCACAACGGCGAACCCGCAGAGGAGATCGTCGACAGCGGTGTCGGCGTCGCCGTGATGAAGCTCGGTACCATCGGGGTCCGAGTCAAGATCATCCCGCCGGACGCGGAGCTCCCCGACGACTTCGAGATCTACGAGGATGTCGACGTCGAGGACTACGTGGCCGACACCGACGGCGAGTCCGTCGAGGAACTCCTCGAAGGCGAGCCTGAAGACAGCGAGACGGCCGAGGAACTCGACGAAGACGTGGCCACCGGGGCCGACGACGAGTCCGAGGCTGACGAGGAGTTCGTCGACGAGGAAATCGTCGAGGAAGACGTCGAGGTCCCGACTGACGACGATGTCGAGGACGTCGACGTCGACGAACTCGAAGACGCTGTCGACGAGGAACTCGACGAGGACGTCGAGGCGGAAGCCGAAGAGCTGATGGACGAAATGGACGAGGAGGCTGACGACGAATGACCGTCCTCCACGTCCAGGAGATTCGGGACATGACGCCCGCCGAGCGCGAGGCGGAACTCGACGACCTGAAGACCGAACTGCTGAACGCCCGGGCCGTGCAGGCCGCGGGTGGTGCACCGGAAAACCCCGGTCGCATCAAGGAGCTGCGGAAAGCCATCGCCCGCATCAAGACGATTCAGGGCGAAGAAGGCGACCTGCAGGAGAACGAATAATGCCACTGACACCCGAGACGCTCCCACGACACGAACTCGTCGGCCTCGACTGTGAGGTCGTCGCCGCGTCCAACCCGGACGCCGTCGGTATCAGCGGCACTGTCGTCATGGAGACGACACAGATGCTGACAATCGAGGGGGCCGACCGGGTGTGGCACGTGCCGAAGGACAGCGCGACCTTTTCGTTCACCGTCGACGGACAGCGAGTCCGGGTCGACGGGGACCGACTCGTCGCGCGTCCCGCTCGTCGCACAGAGAACACAGGAGATTCACTATGGCGCTAGGACTGAACGTACAGGAACCGGAGGAAACCTGTGCCGATCAGAACTGCCCGTTCCACGGAGAGCTCTCCGTGCGCGGACAGACACTGAACGGCGAGGTAGCCTCCACTGACATGGAGAAGACCGTTGTCGTCGAGCGCGAGTACGACGTGAAGGTGCCGAAATACGACCGCTTCATGAAGCGGCGGAGCCGCGTTCCGGCTCACGCACCCGATTGTCTCGACCTCGCGGTCGGTGACACGGTCACGATAGCAGAGTGTCGACCGCTCTCGAAAACGAAAAGCCACGTCGTTGTCGGCGTGGTCGCCGACGAACAGGACGGTGATGCCTGATGGAAGCACTCGGTGCTGACGTCACGCAAGGCCTCGAGAAGGGCTCGCTCATTACGTGTGCGGACAACACGGGAGCGCGCGAACTCAAGGTCATTTCCGTCCACGGCTACTCGGGAACGAAGAACCGCCACCCCAAAGCTGGGCTGGGCGACAAGATCACGGTCTCGGTCACCAAGGGGACGCCCGAAATGCGTCGTCAGGTGCTCGAAGCCGTCGTCGTCCGCCAGCGAAAGCCGATCCGTCGACCCGACGGCACCCGCGTCAAGTTCGAAGACAACGCGGCCGTCATCGTCGACGAAAACGAGGACCCGCGCGGGACCGAGCTGAAAGGTCCAATCGCACGGGAAGTCGCACAGCGATTCGGCAGTGTGGCATCAGCAGCGACGATGATCGTATAGAACCATGAGCAAGCAACCAGACAAACAACGCAAGAGTCAACGACGTGCCCCGCTTCACGAGCGGCACAAGCAGGTCCGGGCGACGCTTTCGGCCGACCTCCGCGAGGAGTACGGCCAGCGCAACGTCCGCGTCAACGCTGGTGACACCGTCGAGGTGCTCCGCGGCGACTTCGCCGGCGAGGAAGGCGAAGTCCTTGAGGTCAATCTCGACAAGGCCGTCATCCACGTCGAAGACGTCACGCTCGAGAAGACGGACGGCGAGGAAGTCCCGCGACCGCTTGACACCTCGAACGTCCGCGTGACGGACCTGGACCTCGAAGACGAGAAGCGCGAGGCGCGTCTCGAATCGGAGGATGATTCCGCATGAGTAACCACCAGAAGCGACTCTCGGTGCCCAACAGTTGGCCCGTAGAGCGCAAGACCGCGACGTTTACGGTGAAAGCCGGCGCCGGCCCGCACGGTGAGGACGGGGTTCCCCTACTCATCGTTCTTCGGGACGTGCTCGGCTACGCCGACAACCGCAAAGAAGCCCGCTACGCCCTCAACGAGGACAACGTCCTCATCAACGGGAAGGCCATCTCCGACGAGGAACGCCCCGTCGGGATGTTCGACATCCTGGCCTTCACCGAGCGCGAGGAGTACTACCGCGTGTTCCCCGGCGAGGGTGGTCGGCTGGCGCTGACCGCAATCGACCCGGACGCGGCCGAGTCCAAGCTCGGTAAAATCGTCACCAAGACCCACGTCTCCGGTGGCGACGTTCAGCTGGGCCTCCACGACGGTGAGACGCTCGTCGTCGAGGACGCCCAGACCTACGACGCTGGCGACTCCATCGTCGTCGGCAACGAGGACGGTGAAATCGTCGCCCACTTCGAGTACGAAGAGGGCGCGCTCGTCACCGCCGTCGACGGCGCCCACGCGGGCGAAGTCGGCGAAATCGAGGAGATTCAGGTGACGCCGGGTTCGGCACAGAACAACGTGATAGTCTCGCAGGATGGCGACGAAGGCTTCGAGACGGTCGAAGAGTACGTCGTCGTCATCGACGAGAACTTCACAGGTGATGACGAATGAGCTCCGAGAGTGAGTCCGGCGGCGACTTCCACGAGATGCGCGAACCGCGTATCGAGAAGGTCGTCGTTCACATGGGTATCGGCCACGGTGGCCGTGACCTCGCCAACGCAGAGGACATCCTCGGGGAAATCACCGGGCAGACGCCGGTACGAACGAAGGCCAAGCGGACTGTCGGCGAGTTCGACATCCGCGAGGGCGACCCAATCGGTGCGAAGGTCACCCTCCGCGATGAGATGGCTGAAGAGTTCCTCCAGACGGCGCTGCCGCTGGCCGAACTGGCGACGAGCCAGTTCGACGACACCGGCAACTTCAGCTTCGGCGTCGAGGAACACACCGAGTTCCCGAGCCAGGAGTACGACCCGAGCATCGGAATCTACGGGCTGGACGTGACGGTTAACCTCGTCCGTCCCGGCTACCGCGTCGCCAAGCGCGACAAGGCGTCGCGCTCGATTCCGACCAAGCATCGACTCAACCCGGCCGACGCAGTCGCGTTTATCGAGTCGACCTACGACGTGGAGGTGAGCGAATGAGCGAAAGTGAAACCACAGACGAGCCCGATTCCGAGACGGCATCCAGTGAGCGAACTGGCCAGCTCGAGTCCTGTCAGCGCTGCGGTCGCGAACAGGGACTCGTCGGCAAGTACGACATCTGGCTGTGCCGCCAGTGCTTCCGCGAGATTTCGCGAGGCATGGGCTTCAGGAAGTACAGCTAACAATGACAGGGAACGACCCATTTGCCAACGCACTGTCGGCGCTTAACAACGCCGAAAGCGTCGGGCACCTAGAGCAGACAGTATCGCCAGCTTCGAACGAGATCGGCAGCGTCCTCGAGGTCTTCTACGACCGCGGGTACATCGACGGATTCAGTTTCGTCGACGACGGCAAAGCCGGCGAGTTCGAAGTTGAACTGAAAGGAGCCATCAACGAGTGTGGCCCGGTCAAGCCCCGCTACTCTGCGGGCGCAGACGAGTTCGAGAAATGGGAGAAGCGGTTCCTCCCGGCCCGTGACTACGGGACCCTCGTCGTTACGACCAGCCACGGCATCATGAGCCACTACGAGGCTCGTGAGCAGGGCGTCGGTGGCCAAGTCATCGCGTACGTATACTAACAATGCCACGAGTAGAACTGGAGATTCCGGAGGACGTGGACGCCGAGCAGGACCACCTTGACATCACCGTCGAGGGGGACAACGGCAGCGTCACGCGTCGGCTCTGGTACCCTGACATCGACGTGTCCGTCGACGGCGACACGGTCGTCATCGAATCCGATGAGGACAACGCCAAGACGATGTCGACGATCGGTACCTTCCAGAGCCACATCGAGAATATGTTCCACGGCGTGACCGAGGGCTGGGAGTACGGTATGGAGGTCTTTTACTCTCACTTCCCGATGCAGGTCGACGTCGAGGGTGACGAAGTCGTCATCGAGAACTTCCTGGGCGAGAAGGCCCCCCGCCGCACGACGATCCACGGCGACACGGACGTCGAAATCGACGGTGAGGAGCTGACCATCAGCGGTCCCGACATCGAAGCTGTCGGCCAGACCGCCGCGGACATCGAGCAGCTCACGCGCATCAACGACAAGGACGTGCGCGTGTTCCAGGACGGGGTGTACATCACCCGCAAACCGAACCGAGGTGACGCCTGATGGCGGATAACGAAGAAGACGTCGAAGCAGAGGAAGAGTACACCGAACTGACTGACATCAGCGGCGTCGGCCCGTCCAAGGCGGAGTCGCTCCGCGAGGCCGGCTTCGAATCGGTCGAAGACGTTCGCGGTGCCGACCAGTCCGCGCTCGCCGATGTCAGCGGTATCGGGAACGCGCTGGCGGCCCGAATCAAGGCCGACGTCGGCGGACTCGAAGTCGAGTCCGAGACCGAAGCCGAAGTCGAAGAGGAAGGCGGCGAGGAAGCGCCCGACGAGGACGTGGAGACGGAACTCCAGGCCCGCGGGCTCACCGACAAGACGCCGGACCTCTCCGACGAGGACGCGCGGCTCCTGACCCAGCGACACCGGGTCGGCAAGCCGCAGTTCAACCGCCAGGACCACCACAAGAAAAAGCGCGTCTCGACCTCGTGGCGCAAGCCCCGCGGCCAGCTCTCGAAGCAGCGCCGCGGCATCAAGGGCAAGGGCGACACGGTCGAGGCGGGCTTCCGCTCGCCGACCGCGGTTCGCGGCAAGCATCCGTCCGGCTTCGAGGAGGTTCGCGTGCACAACGTGGACGACCTCGAAGGCGTCGACGGCGACACAGAGGCTGTCCGGATCGCCTCGAAGGTCGGTGCTCGCAAGCGCGAGCGAATCGAAGAGGAAGCCGAGGACGCGGGCATCCGCGTGCTCAACCCCACCTACGTCGAAGTCGAGGTGAGTGAGTGATGACTGATCTCTCCGCACAGAAGCGACTCGCGGCTGACGTCCTCGACGTCGGGAAGAACCGCGTCTGGTTCGACCCCGAGCGACAGGGCGACATCGCCGATGCGATTACCCGCGAGGACGTTCGCGAACTGGTCGATGAGGGCGCCATTCAGGCGAAAGACAAGAAAGGCAACTCCCGCGGACGCGCCCGGGAGCGCCAGAAGAAGCGTGCGTACGGCCACCAGAAGGGAGCCGGTTCCCGGAAGGGCAAGGCAGGCGCACGGCAGAACTCCAAGGAGGACTGGGAGTCACGCATCCGCGCACAGCGGACGAAGCTGCGCGAACTGCGTGACGAGGGAACGCTTTCGAGTTCGCAGTACCGCGACCTGTACGACAAGGCCGGCGGTGGCGAGTTCGACAGCGTTGCCGATCTCGAACGTTACATCGACGCAAACCACGGTGACGCATAATGGCGACAGGACCACGATACAAAGTACCGATGCGGCGACGCCGCGAGGCCAGAACCGATTACCATCAGCGGTTGCGCCTGTTGAAATCCGGTAAGCCACGTCTCGTTGCTCGAAAGAGCAATAAACACGTCAGGGCGCAGCTGGTGACGCTTGGCCCCAACGGCGACGACACTCTCGCGTCCGCTCACTCGAGCGACCTCGCCGAGTACGGCTGGGAGGCCCCGACGGGCAACATGCCCTCGGCCTACCTCACCGGTCTGCTCGCCGGGCTTCGCGCGCAGGAAGCGGGCATCGAGGAGGCAGTGCTCGACATCGGACTCAACAGCCCGACCCCCGGAAGCAAAGTATTCGCAATACAGGAAGGCGCAATCGACGCCGGCCTGGACATTCCGCACAACGACGACGTACTCGCCGACTGGCAGCGCACGCGCGGTGCCCACATCGCCGAGTACGACGAGCAGCTCGAGGAGCCGCTGTACAGCGGTGACTTCGACGCTGCAGACCTCCCGGAGCACTTCGACGAGCTCCGAGAGACCCTACTGGACGGTGACATCGAACTATGAGTGCTAACAACGGATGGGAGCCACGGACACGCCTCGGCAAGCAGGTCGTCGAGGGCGAAATCGACTCCATGCAGGAGGCGCTGAACTCCGGGCTCCCGCTGAAAGAATCGGAAGTCGTCGACCAGCTCGTTCCCGACCTGGAAGACGAAGTGCTGGACATCAACATGGTCCAGCGGATGACAGACTCCGGCCGCCGCGTGAAGTTCCGCTGCGTGGTCGCCGTTGGCAACCGCGACGGCCTCATCGGCTACGCCGAAGGGCGTGACGACCAGGTCGGCGGTGCCATCCAGAAAGCCATCGACATCGCAAAGCTGAATATCATCGACGTCTCCCGCGGCTGCGGGTCCTGGGAGTGTGGCTGTGGCCGTCCGCACACGGTCGCGCTGCGCACCGAGGGCAAGGCCGGGAGCGTCGAAGTCGAGCTGCAGCCGGCCCCGCGCGGGCTGGGCCTCGCGGGCGGAGAGACCGTCCGCAAGGTGCTTGAACTCGCCGGTATCGAGGACATCTGGACACGCAGTAGCGGGAACACGCGCACCACGGTCAACTTCGCGAAGGCGACGTTCAACGCCCTGCAGAACACGGCCGAGGCGCGCGTCCCCGAACGGACCTTCGAGAAACGAGAGGTGATCGAGTGATGCACGCGCTCGTCCAGCTCCGTGGCGAAGTCAACATGCACACCGACATCCAGGACACGCTGGAGATGCTCAACATCCACCACGTGAACCACTGCACGCTCGTCCCCGAGACGGACGCCTACCGCGGCATGGTGACGAAGGTCAACGACTTCGTCGCCTTCGGTGAGCCGAGCCAGGAGACGCTGGAGACAGTCCTGGCGACGCGCGCCGAGCCGCTCGAGGGCGACGCCGACGTGGACGACGAGTGGGTCGCCGAGCACACGGACTACGACGACATCTCCGGGCTCGCGTTCGCGCTCCTCTCCGAGGAGACGACGCTACGCGAGCAGGGACTGTCCCCGACGCTCCGTCTGCACCCGCCCCGTGGCGGCCACGACGGCGTCAAACACCCCGTCAAGGAGGGCGGGCAGCTCGGGAAACACGACACCGAGGGAATCGACGAACTCCTGGAGGCGATGCGATAATGACGAGCAAAAAGAAACGACAGCGTGGCTCGCGCACGCACGGCGGCGGCTCGCACAAGAACCGACGTGGTGCCGGCCACCGCGGTGGTCGCGGTGCCGCAGGCCGTGACAAGCACGAATTCCACAACCACGAACCGCTCGGCAAGAGCGGCTTCAAGCGCCCGCAGAAGGTGCAGGAAGAGGCCGCCACTATCGACGTTCGCGAGATCGACGAGAACGTGACGCTGCTGGCCGCCGACGACGTCGCCGAAGTCGAAGACGGTGGCTTCCGCGTTGATGTCCGTGATGTGGTCGAAGACGCCGACGACGCCGATTACGTGAAGGTACTCGGTGCCGGCCAGGTTCGCCACGAACTCACGCTCATCGCCGACGACTTCTCCGAGGGCGCTCGCGAGAAAGTCGAAGCCGCAGGCGGGAGCGTCGAACTGACCGACCTCGGCCAGGAGCGCCAGGCCGAGGCCGAGACAGACGAAGACGCGGACGCGGACGAGGAATAACGAACGATGAGCTGGAAGGACACCGCCGAACCACTGCTTGTCCGGATGCCCGCAGTCCAGCGGCCGGACGGACACGTTCCGTTCAAGCGCAAGCTCACCTGGACAGGAGGCGTGCTCCTGCTGTATTTCTTCCTGACGAACGTGAAGCTGTTCGGGCTGGACATCGACGCCAGTCAACAGGTGTTCGGGCGCTTCTCCTCGATTCTGGCCTCTGGCCAGGGGAGCATCATGCAGCTGGGTATCGGTCCGATCGTTACGGCGTCCATCGTGTTACAGCTCCTCGGTGGGGCGGACCTGCTCGGGCTGAACACCCAAGACGACCCGCGAGACCAGATCCTCTATCAGGGACTCCAGAAGCTGCTGGTACTCGTGATGATCTGTCTTACCGGGCTCCCGATGGTGTTTGCCGGCGGCTTCCTCCCGGCTGACACGGCGGTCGCGAACTCACTGGGTATCGGTACGGCCGGTGTCCAGTGGCTCATCTTCGCCCAGATGTTCGTCGGCGGTGTCCTCATCCTGTTCATGGACGAGGTCATCTCCAAATGGGGCGTCGGCTCCGGTATCGGCCTGTTCATTGTCGCCGGCGTGAGCCAGCGACTCATCGGTGGCATCCTGACGACGCCGTTTATCGGCAACAACGAAGGGATCATCTACACCTGGTACCTGTTCATCACCGGCGAGCGCGGCACCGGGCCAGTGCTGGCTGCTGATGGCCTCCAGACCGTGTTGCTGCAGGGCGAACTGCTGGGACTGTTCACGACGGTCCTCATCTTCGCAGTGGTCGTCTACGCTGAATCGGTCCGCGTGGAGATCCCGCTGTCGAACGCCCGCGTGAAAGGAGCCCGTGGCCGCTTCCCGGTCAAGCTCATCTACGCGAGCGTCCTGCCGATGATCCTCGTCCGGGCACTGCAGGCGAACATCCAGTTCCTGGGCCGTATCCTGAACGCCCAGCTGGGTTCGATGCCAGCGTTCCTTGGCACGTACGCCAACGGCCAGCCGACCGGCGGCCTGTTCTACTTCCTCGCCCCCATTCAGAGCCGTGGCGACTGGATGTGGTGGCTGGAAGGGACTGCTCAGCCGGTCTGGCAGATCCTGACCCGCGTTGGAATCGACCTGTTCGTCATGCTGGTCGGCGGCGCAGTCTTCGCCGTGTTCTGGGTCGAAACCACCGACATGGGCCCGGAAGCAACGGCCAAGCAGATCCACAACTCTGGGATGCAGATCCCCGGCTTCCGACAGAACGTCGGCGTCATCGAAAAGGTCCTCGAGCGGTATATCCCGCAAGTGACTGTCATCGGCGGCGCCTTGGTTGGGTTGCTCGCCGTGATGGCCAACATGCTGGGTACCATCGGCGGCGTCTCCGGTACCGGGCTGCTACTGACGGTCTCCATTACGTACAAGCTGTACGAGGAGATCGCCGAAGAGCAGCTCATGGAGATGCATCCGATGATGCGCCAGATGTTTGGGTAGACTTACTACAATTTAGTAAACCCGACTTTTTTGATGGAATATTGTAAACCTATTACACTCTCCCGATAGCCATTGGCTATGTCGGAGCAAGAATATGAAGAGCTACCAAGTCCACACACGTCATTGAAACGTCATCCAAAGGATATAAAGAGTGGTTACAGGCAATCAATGGGGGGAGACTATGAATATTATAACTCGATTTAAACCTCTATCAGACACGAATTAGACAATAATTTCGGCTTCGTACAGCATAATCAAGAGTCTAAACAAGAGGCTAATGTAGACCTTTCATTTCTGGAGCCGGTAGTGTTTAGTTTGGAGCATTGTGCCAGCTAGCGAAACTCTGGAGCCAATTTTCAGCTGTCTTCGGTTCGACGTGACTAAAACAGTTTGAAAACGAAGAAGTTCGACGTTTTACTTCTCGGAAGATACGTTTGACAGTATTCCGATTTCCGTGGCGTTCTGTCTGAAATCGGAACCCGAATCGTTGCAGTGCAGCTCGGAGGTGTTTCGCGCCATCGATATACGTGCTTGGCTGACGTGGTGCGAATCTGAAGTGTAGATGCGTCTAAAGTTGAAGAATCAGATGGACTCAACTACTTAGACAAAGTAGATAAATTAGATTTACAGACACTCTGAGTGGCTTTAAGATAATAATCGTTGAAAGTCAACTGCTGAAACTAAACCTTGGAATTACTGCTGGAAGGACGGATAACACCCTCTAAAACGTTTCCGTCTAACTCCGACGGTGGTTCGATATTGAACAGTGACAGTAGTGTCGGGGCTAGGTCAAGTATAGAGATTTCCCCGTTAGCCGGGCCGGTTATATCTGGTCCATCTGCCACAAATAGCCCTATTTTCTTATTTTCAGCTCGCCAGCCGCTACTTGATATCTCATCGAACACCATTTCACGACCAAGTGACCCCCTCACATGGACGTTTGGGGCTTGGTCTACCATCAGATGCGGAGCCTCGGTGATGAACTCACCATGATATATTTCGTCCCGCTTGTACACGTTCTCGAATATTGGCTCTCCGTCGATGGTCACCGATTCGAGTGCGGTTCGCATCTCGTCAACAGCACTCTCGTCGAGGGCGTACACCGGCCCCTGTCCGCTCGCGATTGCCTTCGAGCTGTTCCAGTCGACGAAATCAGTCTTTGCTTCTTGTTTTAACTCCGCCGTATCGGTTGGAACGGTGTCAATGGCTGATCCTGGTACGAGCCGCTTGATCAGCGATGTGAGGCGCAACACGTCAGTTACGCTGACGATATTGCTGCGTGTGATTCCGAGGTCGGCGAGCGTTGACGTGACCCGGTACTGCCATTTGTAGGAGAGATACGACTGCTCCGACAGCCATGTGTTTATATTAAAAACCGTATCGAGTTTGTTCGCCCCGTGATCGCTCATCAGAACGAGATTCGAATCCGGATACTTGTCCCGTATTCTGCCGACGTATTCGTCGATGATCTCCCAGCCGCGCATCGTCTCCCAGTCGTCCCAGAAGTGGTGCTGAAGAACGTTGATGTAGAACGAGGTGATCTGGACGAAGTCGTAGTCGCCGTCCTTCATCAGGCTGAGGCTGGTCTCAAACCGGTTCGCTATGAGGTCGTGTATCTCCATCGCTGCAC
The DNA here is from genome assembly GCF_009741785.1 of Haloarcula sp. CBA1122. Taxonomy (NCBI): domain Archaea; kingdom Methanobacteriati; phylum Methanobacteriota; class Halobacteria; order Halobacteriales; family Haloarculaceae; genus Haloarcula; species Haloarcula sp. CBA1122. The sequence continues at coordinate 35,960 of NZ_WPCB01000022.1, read as the reverse complement.
GCTCCCGGTCGTTAGCGATAGATGTCTCCGGGTGGACCCTGTAGTCGTGTTCCTCACGGAGTGTATCTTCCAGCTCCTCGGGGTAGGTGTACCCGGTTTCCCTCGCGTCAGGGCCCCCAGAGACTAGGACTCCATTGACGCTCTTTGGTGGGTAAGTGAGTGGCGTTCCGATGCTACAAATCTCGTATCCCGCTTGACTGAGGTAGTCCCAGATTTCGTCGGGCCGACTCTTCCGCTCCGTGGGGTAGTATACCTTGTGTTCGTCTACATCGATGTTCTCCCACCAAAAGATGCCCAACTTCCCCGGGTTCTGCCCGCTTGAATAACACTTCCAGTTCGGCGAGGTCACGGGCGGGAGGCACGACTCCATGTCTGACGCAACTCCAGTCTCAATAAGTGAGCCTATATTTTCGAGTTTTCCATCCTCTATCCAGCGATCAATGAGTTCGAAGTGTGCGCCGTCGAGTCCGATCACGATGGCTGTCGGATCACTCATATTTTTGTCTCTCTGAGAACGCTGTACCTTGGTTTGAAACTACGTCACTCATTGTTCTTGTGGTGTAGCCCTGTGCCTCGATATGTTCACAGATTTGCTTGAAACTGCGGAAGTCGTCCCCGGCCTTCATACACCCTGGGTGGACGAGAAGCGTCGCGATCCCGCCTTCACGTTCGATTTCATCAATCGTGTCGATCACCTTCTTAGTCCACTGCTCAATGGTGTATGACTCCGGACCGAAGGGGTCAATCCAGCCCCCGTCGATGTTCGCCTGAACGGACTCACGGGTCCGTGCGCCGTGATATATGTGTTCGTGATCAGTGATCACGTTTATTGGTACCTCGTGGAGGGCGTATTGGGTGTGTCTGTACGGTAACCGCGCGTCCGGATCCTTCTCGTCGGAGATGGCTTCGACCGGGGAATCGGAGAGGATTTCGTAGGTTGCGTCCGTCGACGCGTAGGAGTGTGTCCGCCACGACCTGATTGGTCCATTGAGGAACCGTTCGAGAATCTGGAGTGTGCGGTACACGTCGTACCGCTGGAATAGTTTCGGTCCGTAGATGGAGTCGAACAGTCGGTTGAAAACCCTTCGGTGTAACCATAGCGGACGGAACGCGCTCCAGGTATGGCCGCCGATTTCGACGTTCTCGCGCTCTGCCACCAGCCGCAACTTTTCGCCCTCCAACTGCACTGCTTTGCCCGTGACGAACAGCGTCAGGTTGATGCCGTGACTGGACGCTATTTCGGTGTACTCGACGGTCGCGTCGACCTCCGAACCGTTGTATTTCTGCTGTTCGGGGCTATCGTAGGCGTGATGGACGTCACCAGTTAGACAAATCATCGGAATTCTGTATCGTAGTTGTACTCGTAAACCATTTTAGCGTTTGTTTTCGGGGGGCCTTCTTAAGCTTGGATCGAATAGAGTTCCGCGTACACGTCCTCGTTCGCTAACAGTTCGTTGTGCGTCCCCTGCTCAACGATCCGGCCGTCTTCGACGGCGTATATCCGGTCCGCATTTATGACTGTCGAAAGTCTGTGCGCAACGACGATCATCGCACGGTCCTGCTCCAGGGACTCAATTCCGTCGTGAACTTTGCTCTCTATGTTCGTATCGAGGTCGCTGGTCGCTTCGTCGAGCAACAACAAGTCCGACTCCTTGAGCAGTGCCCGGGCGAGTGCGACTCGCTGTTTCTGCCCGCCGGACAGTCGAACGCCGTTGTCGCCCAGTTGGGTTTCGTAGCCGTCCGGCAGTTCATCGAAGAACTCCGTGACCTGTGCAACTTCGCAGGCACGCTTGACGGCTTCTTCACTGGCTTTTCGGTTGGCGACAGTTAGATTATACCACAGCGTATCGTTGAAGATGTACGGGTGTTGTCGCACGGCCGAGACGTGTTCTCGCCATTCTTGAATGTCGAATTCGTCTATCGAGGTCCCGTCGGCGATGATTGACCCGCTATCCGGTTCGTACAGACGCGTGAGAAGTGAGACAACGGTTGACTTACCTGCACCGGAAGGACCGACGAACGCGACGAACTCTCCGTTCTCAACCGCAAATGAAATATCTCTGAGCACCGTCTCGCCGTCGCCATAGGAGAATGACACCCCATCAGCCGCTACCCTGTCGACTTCATCCGGAACGGGCTCGCTGGACGTATCGGGTTCGCGCTGTGTGTGCAGTTCGTCGATGAAGTTCTGAGTCCGGACTAGGTGAGGCAACGCCCCTTCAAGTTTATAAACCCAGGTATTCATGTTGCTCACCCGGGGGGCTAGGCGGAACATTGCAAACAAGTACACGCCCAGTCCCGCTATCGATAGCGATGTAAACCGAAGTACGACGTATATCAAAACGAATACTGTGAGTGCCGTTAGTAGCTCATACCCGTTTTGCATTATAGACTTATTTCTGACTATCTTTATACTTGATGATACATATGCATCCGCAGATTTTTTGAAATTACTGAACATCTCATGTTTGAGGCCAAACAATTTGATATCTCTGATTCCTTGAGTCCCTGCCTGTACAGCAGTCTGGATCCCTTCATTCGCTTCTGCCATGTCTTTACCGATCACCAATCCGGACTCAACGCCACGTCTAACCACGTATGCAACTAAAGCTAAAAACGACGGCTGTTGCTAGGGTCAGGTTTGGAGCTAACAATAGCGCAATTACGAAATACACCAGTATTAGAAAACTCTGTTCTACAATCCGGACCATCTGATTAATCGCGTTGGCACCCTCTTTGGACTCCGTGACAATTGAATTTAATATCTCATCTGAACCTTTTTTATCGAAGTACTGTACCCGAGCATTAAGTGCCCCCTCATAGGCTTGTGTCTGTAGGTAACGGACATACGTGGTTTGTAATATCGCTCGTGACCATGCGACAAAAAAGGAGGCCGTATATCGGACTATCATTACCACGGCGATACCGACAATGATGGTTTCTAGGTTGAAAGGAATCCCGAGCGTCTCATAGACTGTGATAAATATCTCAACCGTTCTCCCAGGATCGGTATTGCCACGCGCCTGTTTAATGATCGGCAATAAAAAACTGATACCGATGCCCTCCATCACTCCAGCCATAAGACTCAAAAGAATAATCCCAGCAGTGAATACAGGACGAAACTGAGCGACACGACATAGCGCCCTGATTTGATCACGATAGGAGAGTTCTCTGGACATTATATTCTCTATCTATCGCATCGATATGAGCATACAAAACAGGCACGGTTGTCTTCATACGGATGGTGACTCGCCGTCTAGTAGCAAAATGTAGCAGCACAATTCAACTGCAGATCGAGACCAGCAGCCTACTCTATGAATGGTCCTCTACTTGAAGCGATTTTGTACAATTCCATACGAAATCTTGGGAGTCGTTTAATACCTTCCCACGTCAAACGCTCTAGTTCGTATTTCATAGATGTACCACCGTACAATTCACGAAGTCGTTGGTGATACTCAGCGTCAAACGCCACCATATCGGTAATCATTGCACCCCGATATTTTGATGCCGGGTTCGAAGCAGAGAGTACTCCTATGTCCATCAATTCATCAACGTAAATACGCTCAAGTCGTCGAGTGAGTCTGGAGGCATCGAATCGTGTTGTAATACTGGTCCTTGCTCGGCGCCCCATACTCTTGCGTGTGGTATCGTCATCTATGAGTGTCTTTAGTGCATCGAGATACGGATCAATGTAGCCAGTTACGTATCCTGTGACGTCATTTCGAATGAGTTCCAACTGGCCGTTGTCCCTCATCGGTTGCGAATTCACCACAACAGGTGTTCTCCGCAGCATCGCCTCTGCCATCACATAACCGAAAGTCTCGCCCATTCTGCTGGAATGAGCAAGGATATCAATCGAGTCGTAAAAGTGATACATCTCCCCGAGAGGTATATCATTTACGTAGTAGACGTTGTCTGACATACCTAATTGGTCAACTTTGGATCGTATTTCTTCTGGAGGATTTCCTAAAAGAAGATGGACATCAGACCGCTCACGCAGAAGCCGTTCAAATGCGCGTAATGTAATTTTGCCCCATTTTGCTGCGACGGCGCGACCAACTTTGCCAATGAGGATATGTGACTTAGGTATCTCAAATTTCTTTCGGTACATGTCAGACACGGCTGAAGGCTGTGCTTGAGTGTTCAGAGGGTTGTATAAAACGCGGTGGTTAGACTCCCAGTGTGGGTGTTGGAGTGGAATCTCATTGAGATAGAGATAACGCAAAAATATAAACTTACTTATGTATATATACTTGTCAATTAGGTCAGACAGATCCCCATCCTCTTCCATACCGAAATGCGTAGACTTGAATATCGCTGGCGTATTTTCTTGGTGAGCGGCAGTAATCACTTCATCTCCCCGTTCGAAACTTCCGTGGACATGCACAATATCAATATCATCACGTTGCAAACGGCGGTGTAAGGCCTCTACAGAATTGACTGATTCGATATCATAGCCGTTAGACTGTAGTCGTTTGCCACGGGCACCAAGCCCATCAATAGTTCGTAGGCGTACATCAAATAGTGCTGTATCGTGATGACGGAAGAACAATTCTACTGACTTCGCTGTCCCGCCAAAGCTCAATTTTTTGTACACATGCATTACCACCGGTCGCTGAGAAGTCATTTCTGGTATTTATTAGACGTAGGTACAAAGAGACTGGGATGAACTATTTCACTTAAACAAGAACGTCTTACTATTACCCGGGATTGGCACTGGGTCACGAATTCTGTTCTATTTATTCCAGTGCTTGGGCCGAAACTTACAAGTGAAATTCCAAACTCATCGCTGAACCATCTATTGTTCCGATGGTCATATGAGAACGGGCCTAGAAACGTAATATATGCTTAATCCCATCTTCGTCACTCACTATTCCCCCCGGGCAGAATACGGTGATATTGCTCCACCCTCTGGATCTTTGATTGAAAAAACTATCAGTTCCGTCCAAAGTCAAGTGGTTGATTTTTCTAGTGATATCGTGACTGATCCTCTAATTGTGTATAATAAACCAAAAGATGGCCACCTCCAAGAGGAGGGTGCAGTGTATGAACAAAATATTCGAGATGTTATCGAAGATACTGAAATAGAGTTGCATACAAAATTGAATGAAGGGTTGCGCCCAGCGTTACAGTATGCTCTCAAGAAGACCTCGGCACCGTACGTCTTATTTGTGGAGCACGACTGGGAATTTTTGCAAAATATCGAGATCCGATCCTTGTTAGAAGTCTTCGAGAATAATACTAGAATAAATTACGTACGATTCAATAAGTGGGAAAATTCCGTCAAGGGGAATGACACAATCGTTGAGGAGACTGCCTCCTATGATATCCCGTTGTGCAAGGTTTCCAGTTTCAGCAATAATCCACACATCGCTAGACGAGACCCGTACACCGACTGGATTGAAAATTCAGAGCCGTCTCTCAGGCATGTATATCGGTCTTTACGTCGCCCCCGGGGATCGTACTCATTACAGCAGATCTGGCGAATCTTCAAGAATTATTATGTGTTGGGAAAGTCGCAAGTCAAACTGTTTGATGGTATAGAATATGTTGTTGATACGAAATTCAAAAATGAAATACGGAGACTAGGCTTCGAACAAGCACACTCCCGGATGGGGACATATCTCTATGGTGGAAAAATGAGTGGCCCACATGTACGTCACCTCGGCCGGTGACATATTAGATATGGAACACACACTGTTACGGCACTGTATAGTTCCTTGACTTCGCACATTAGACGAAGATGCCCTCAATTTCTTGCATTAGCTCGTCAGTGCTTCGGTTACGGCTATTCAGTGCTCAGGTAAGGAGGGTTTCGACGCCTTCGCGGGTAGTGTTTAGTTAAGCGTGAAAAGTGAGGCGGACGGATTTCTTGGTGCCTATGCCAGAAATCAGCCGCCTCAGTGGTAGTAGAGAGTGGATTGATTTGGATTTTGTGGAACGTGAGCGGACACCCGAACCGGCGATGGCGCTGGGTATTCAGTCACCATGCGGGACTCTCGCTGTCGAATACCGTCGATCTACTCGATGCGGTGGATGTCCACCGCAGTCGGAAAGCGATCCACGATTGGGTACATAAAGCCGATCTACAGCCAGAGTCTGGGCGATCTCCGAATCAGATCGCGTTGGACGAAACAGTGATTCGAATCAACGATCAGCAATTCTGTCTGTACGCCGCTGGCGATCCCGCGACGAATGAACTGCTTCACGTCCGGCTCTTTTCAACGACGACCACCACCCTCACCGAGATGTTTCTCCGCGAACTTCAGCAAAAACACGATGTTGATACCGCTGTATTTCTCGTTGATGGCGCTCAACACCTCCAAACTGCACTGCAACGATCAGGCCTCTGATTACAGAGATCTCGCTACGGAAATCGGAATGCTGTCGAACGGATATTTCGAGAGCTGAAGCGGCGTACCTCGTCTTTTTCGAACTGCTTCAGTCACGCCGAACCAGAAACAGCCGAAAATTGGCTCCAAGCCTTCACCAGCTGGCACAATGCTCCAAACTAAACACTACCGTCCCGATATACGAACCATTTATACTCGGTTTTTATGTTTGGCTACGATATTTACTCTCCTTAGATTCTCATCTATTTCCTCAACAGAGACTCTCTCACCTGTTTCGTCTACTATCCCATAGAGCCTGTATCCAATATCCGTTAACATATCAATAATTACTGTTATTTCTTCTTCCCAGTGTCTGTTTTCATATTCAAACACAATTGTAGGGTGGCATCTCTCAAGTGTACTTGAAAGTCCCCGGATCACGTTTGGCTCTGCTCCCTCAACATCTATTTTGATTATGTCTATGTGCTCGGAAAGGACTGAGTCTCCCTCAATAGCCTCTATTTCCGTTTCGTCCTCCCTATGATCAAATTCGCTAACGATGCTATGCATACCCTTATTTGTAGGATGGTGATTCAGCATCAGGGTCTCAGATGAGTCAGCGAGAGCTTTTTGATACAAAGAAACCCGGCCGTTCAAATCATTTGACACAACATTTCTCTCCAATATATTGAAGTTTTGAGGCTCTGGCTCAAATGCGATTACTTGGCCTGAATTGCCCACCACAGAGGAAGCCAGCAAGCTGAAATAGCCTATATTTGCACCAACATCTACGAACGAGTCACCTTCACTCAACTCGGTTGTGAGGAAATCTGTGGTGAGTGGTTCGTACGACTCGCCGAAATATAGACGACGAGAGATGCTGTAGTCAGACGGATTTAATTGGAGATTATAGCCTTGAACTGAGACTGATAGATTCTGAGTCCCGGCTATTCGTTTCCACTTATGTCGCTGGTATTTATTTTTTAGGGATGAGTAACGTAACTCCTTCACTCTAGACTTTTTGACAATATACGGTATGATATACTCTGGGTTGCTAATTGCCTTCTTAAACAATCTGAGGCTCATCTGATTAAGTAAGCTAAAACCAGTAACACACATTAGTTTGATGGATGGAAAATGTAAGTGGGTGAAAACTGAGGTAAGAATTCGCGTCTATTCTGGCCACCTATGGCTCTGATTGGTAGTAATGAGTGAACATCGATTACTCTGCATTTTTAATGATTATTCCAGGTAGTAACTCCAATTGTCAAGTGAATACACTAGGCTCTGGTGTCGCACCTCATTAGAAGAAGTACAGCAGCCGTACCGATACGGGAAAGGATATGTCGAAGCCGCTCCGACGGAACGATTAAACGGAGTCCCCGTCTTCCCGTAAAGTAGATAAAGTAGAGGTACCCTCTAAGATGTCAACACGAAGCAACTCTGCATAAGTAGTACGTATATGGTCAAATACACCGTCGCAATGGTCAATCTCAACATGGCCGAGACCATCGAGGTATCTCTTCGAAGCATCCTCGACCAAATCGACAACCAGTACGAGGTGTTGATCGTCGACGATGGGTCGACAGACGGGAGTCTGGAGATCCTCGCGGATTTGGAAGAGGAATATCCCGAGCTCAGATACAGCGTCGGGAACAACGACAATATCGCCGAAGCGCGAAACCAATCGTTCCGCGAAGCTCGTGGCGATTTTATCTTGGAATCGCTCGATGCAGACGACGAGTATGGCGAGGGGATTCAAGACTTCATCGCCATCTTCCACCAACTGCAACAGCACATCGACCGGGAGTTCTACCTCAAAGGCCACTCTATCAACATCGCTTCTAGGGACCTCATGCTTGAGTGCCCGTACCGAAGCATGACTTATGGCGAGGACCCGGACCGGTGGCGTCGATTGTTCGCCTCGGACAGCATCATCTGGCTCCAGCACGAACCCTTCTACCGGGAACTAAATCCTGATGACGAAACCACACGAAAGCAGAAGTCACGGATGATCAAGACGGCCGAGTTCCGGAGTGGCATCACCCTCCGTAGCTACGTTTCCCACTACTTCCAGACACGGAAGTCACACGCCGCACTCTATGAGAGTCTCTTTCTCCTCCGGCCGTATCTCACAGCTCTCCTCCGTGGTCGATACACGCTACCGGAGGATTACGAGCGCAAGCAACGTCTCAAAGAGGATATCGAAGCGTCACATGCGACACTCAGAGAACTGGAGGAACAATACAACTTCAAGTTCGACGAGTCAATCCTGTCCGAACGGGGCAGGGAGATATTCATCGAAAACACCGACCAAAGTCCCCTCACAGACGATGACTAACCTAATCGTTGTGTCTCACGGGATTACCGTCCAAGCTGCTATCTTGATTCACGCTCTTCATGACTTGACGGAGCCTATTTGTACAGGTACCAAACAACGAATTGCTCCCTGCACCGATTCGAGATGTGCGTTCAAATATTATCTTTTCTATTCATTCACACATTCAATTTCCCCGACTTGAGTACTACGCTATTATCTGCCGATGGATTCAATATCCCGGGAGTATCTCTTACTAAGGCGTGGGCCAGCAGGAAACTCACAGATAGAACACACTCTCGACATCATAGTTACGTCGACGTTAACCCGTACACAAATGGAACTTGCTATCTACCATAATGTTATCGCACCGTACAAAAAACCCTTCTTCAGAGCGATATGCGAGCACTTCCCGGGCACCGTGACATTGTTCACCTCGTCAGCTTCGAGGCCGAGACGTAGTGAATGGGGAGAACAGGATATCCAAGCTGAAAACCTAAACATACGAAGACTCCCTGCCGTCGAAACACGGGGACTTCAGTGGTACAACCCCTCTATCAGTTACCACATGTTGACACACGACTACGACGTACTCATGACCGGTGATTACTTTTTTATCTCTTCGATACTATCGACGTGGGCAGCGCGTCTCAGGAATATACCGTGTGCCCTCTACAGTGTAGCGACGCACAAACCCCACTTTGCTGACCCTGGTGGGTCACTGGCTGGCCGTTTGGCGGACGACCTGTATCAAACTACAGTTTTCGACAGAGTGATCAAACCAACTGTACGGCAGTATGACCTGTATTTCACCCCTAGCAGTACCTCTCGACGACATCTGGTCTCGCTCGGAGCGGACCCCCGACAGATATCCAAAGTATACAATCCTGTAGATACGGAGAAATTCTCTCCAAGTTCGAAACCATCCCAAGAGTCCGATGACACGATGACGTTGTGCTATGTCGGCCGCTTGGTTCCCGAAAAAGGTCTCCACAATCTCATTCAAGCAATTGCGATGCTTGATTGCGAAGTGTCTGTTCTCATTGTCGGTGACGGTGAACTGCGATCAGAGTTAGAACGGCAAGCGAGTCAGAGAGGGGTAGCCGACCGCATCACTTTTTTCGGACGACTGCCACATGATGAGATACCCTCAATTCACGCTCGCTCCGACGCGTTTGTACTGCCGTCCCTGCCTGAAGAAACGAACTTCGAACAGTTCCCGAACGCGTTATTGGAGGCGATGGCAAGTGGATTACCCACCGTCACGTACGACATAGCGGGGGGGATTCAGGAGATACACACCGATGGAGTGACGGGGACCAAGGCATCGAAACTTACTCCTTCAAGCCTCGCTGATGCTATCGAACGGTTGTTCGAAGATGATCATGAGACGTACGGCCAGAACGCTCGGCAGCATATTCTCGACCAGTTCTCTCCGAACACTGTCGGAAAACAGTACGCAGATGCACTCGTCAACCTTGCAACAGAATACGGTTCTACAGTATGATGATATTAGAGAATACACAAGACCACAACTCCGAACGTCAGATCAGAACCGCTACGCTCGATCCCTGTCGTACCACTTTAAAGAGTAACCGATGACGAGACGAGGTTTGTTTCTGACACCGATATATCCACCGCTCAAAGGCGGTGCTGCAGTCCACTTCGAACAGATCACAAGTGGCCTGATCGAGAGAGGAGTTATTGAGCGGGCCGTCGTTCTGACGTGTTTCGTCTCACTCTCTCGAGCGGTCGAACGCAACGAGAGCAAGACTATTTTTCGGCTGTTGATACCGCCCCAGTCGATGGACGGCCCTTTCCCGCGTATCAGGGCAGGCTACAATCGCCTCATTACACTTTTCGCTGTCGTAGTATTCGTCTTACTCACCCCCGTTTCGATAGTACACACACAGACGAAGCGATACTACGAATGGGGTGTTTATATCGCGAAAGAACTCGGTTCGACAGTTGTGATCGAAGGACAAGACCTCGGGTCTGCTTCGTTCGCCGCCCGTGGCGATTTCTTCGTGGCCATTTCGAAAAACGTCGCGGACGCCGCGAAACATAGGACTGAACGGATCGTTCAGGCACCTGTCGGAATCGATTTTGATGGATTTCCTGACCCGGACAGCGAGTGCCGACCGACCGAGGAGGACTATATCCTGTACGTGGGTGACGTAGCCCGGCGGAAAGGCGTTGACGCGTTACTGGATGCACATCGGTCACTGGAATCTGAGGAGCGACTTGTCATCGTTGGTGAAGTCGTTGATGCCGACCTGCTTTCTTCGATAGAAGGAGCCGGGGGTGTCAAGTACGACGGGGCTGTCCCCCACGACACGGTAATACATTACATGGCGAACGCGGAGTTGACAGTGTTACCCTCACGCGAAGAGGCCATCGGGCGCGTACCCATTGAATCCTTTTCCGTCAGGACTCCCTGCGTGTGTCCACCGGACGTACCGGAGTATCAGGAATACGTTCCCCATCTGGTGCTGTCAAGGGTGACTGCTGAAGACATTCGGCGGAAGATGGATGAACTGCTCTCAACCGAACACGTCGAACTGAGCTATCCAGTTGAACGCCACCGCGTCGAAAACACGATGCAACACTACGTCTCGATGTACCGGACGCACATTGAACGGCAATAGTTCACCTGTTCACGTAGCCCAGATCCGAGAGGCGAGACTCAACGGAGTCCGTGACTGTCTCCCCGCTCGTCTTCGTCACCCACCTCTCTTGTGGCGGCGTCGGGTCTATCTCCGCCGTCGCCTCGCTGTCAACGGTGAACCACGGCACGTCCCGCAACACGTCGTGGTCCCGGGAGAGACCGTGTCCAAAGTCGTTTTCCTCCCCGAGTAGCTCCCCGTGATCGGCCGTCAGCACGCTCTGCCCGCCGACCGTGGCAATCGCATCGCGGACCGAGTACAGCGCACACCGGAGGTTGTGCTCGTAGGCGCCCCTCAACGCTGTGTGTCCCCCTCGCTGTAGGATGACCTCCATGTCCTCGGCGGCGTTAAGTCCTAGTAGCCGCTTGAGTTGCCAGAGACGCCCCTTCCCGAGCCGGCCTTTCAGCTTGTTATCCAGTCGGTTCCGCCGCTGTGCGAGAACCCCGTCGCCGTCAACGTCGCGAAGCACGAAGTTCTCCGGTTGGTTTAGTTTCCCATGAGAGAGAAACGGGACGTGTGGCTGGATGTAATGTGCAATGATCCGCTTGTCTGGGTACTTCCTTGTGGCCCTTTCGATAGCCTTGGTAACTGTGATTGGCGGAACGGCGCCCAGATCCGGGTCGGTGTCCGTATCCCAGAGTTCGTAGACGTCGTGGAACAGTTCCCCAGCGTCAAACTCCTCAAGCCTTGAATCGGTCGTGGAGACGAACGGGTTCGCGGAGACGTAGACCACGTCATCCATCGGTTCAAGGAACGCTGACTGGAGGAACTCCGGCGTTCCGGTTCCCGGTGACCGAACCTGCTCCAGCGACCCCGCGACGTACTCCGAGTGTACCCGCTCAAATACGTCGTACCGGCAGGCGTCGAAGATGGCCAGCAAATCCCAGCTTTCGGAGTACAGTCTATCAATCATATGCTCATATTACCACTCGTCAAAAAAAAGCTATCTGCTATACGAGATGGACACGCGAACAAAATACTAATTTAGCCTGATGCTCCAATTTACGACTTGTAATTATGTCTAGGAGCCCACGACTATGTTATTTTACATACGGAACTAGCGCTGGCTACTACCACTACGCACTGAACCAACTTCGAGGGCTCCATGAATCGCACCCAGAACTTGATATTGACGTGTTCTACGTTGGGACAGATGACAGCGATCACTTTCCAAACTATGTCTCCGAGCAACACTTCGTGTATACCGGAAACGACAGTAAAATCATGAATATTCTTCAAACCATGTTATTGCAACTCAGATTGTTCATTTATTTACTTCGTGCCAATCCGGATGTTGTTCAGATGAATACACACCTACGAACACAGTGGCACACACTCTGCATCACGATATTACTAAAGGCCCTTCGTGTGCCCGTTGTACGTACTGTGCACGAAAGAACTGAACAACGGCTGGGAAATATACATTCCCTGTCAGCAACCGTTGCTAACTGGCACTTTCGGTTGGCAGATCATCTAATAGTCCACACCGAGACGCTTAGACGGGAGCTCTTCCGAGATGGAATCACGACGCCGACAAGTGTGATACGACATGGTAATTACTGCTTCTTCCGAAAGTATATTAATGATACTGATTCCAGTCCATATAACGATACTAATAGACCAGTTGTCCTGTTTTTCGGCGTGAAAGAGCACAAAGGGATTGAGATATTTCTCAATGCACTTAATTACGCAGAGACAAAATTTGAACCATGGGTTGTTGGACCGATTAACGACGGCGATGAAAAGTATGCGGAGAGAGCACGCAATACTGACGGCGTTGAGACACATTTCGAGTTCATTCCTGATAGAGCACTGGCGAGATATTTTCAGCATGCCGATATCGTCGCACTGCCGTACAAAGAAGGGACAACGAGCGGGGCGCTCCAACTCTCGCTGGCGTTCGAGAGCGCAGTGATAACATCTGCACTTCCATGTTTTACCGAGTATATTACCAGTGGAGAGACTGGTATCATACTGGAAAAGACGACACCGGAGGAGTTTGCTTGTCGACTTGATGAACTCGTGGCACAGCCAGCATACCGACAAAGATTGGCGTCTGGAGGGTTCGAACTTGCCAATTCGAAACAGTTCGATTGGAATTACATCGCCGGACAACTGATTGATATATATAGTGTCCGCGCACCCGAGCAATTTGGCCGTTGAACCTTCAAAGAATTAAAAAAATACTATACATGTGTCTTGAGAACGAGTCAACGGTAGGATTGGGAGTGTTCGATCAGAATGTCTGCTAATCAATCGGGCCAGGATGGTCAGTGGGTTGACAAGTCAATTCAGCTGTCACCGTCGCTCCTCACGCGTCTTTTGATCCTTGCGGTAGTTGGGAGTCTATTTACTTACACGTCGTTTCCAGAGACGATTCACATCGGCGTTACGGTTCCGGCGTTAATGTTGGCCGGTGTGCTTGCGGTGTACCGTAATTCGTCGCTACGTATCCCCCGATACGCACTACTTATGTATCTGATTACTTGGTTCGTTTACGTACCGCACGCACTGACCCCATCTCCTAATCTATGGGCGCTTGTTCGCCTACCGTTGTTCATGATCGGATCGTTCATCCTACTATTCGTCGTACCAAATGTCATTTCTCCTGAGCAGTTCCATCGGATCGTGTTCTACGTCTCCGCAGGCGTCACTCTGCTGGGGTTGCCAACGTACCTCGTCGGAACCTACGATATAGCAGGGCTCGAGTTCTCATTGTACCCCGTTCCAGCGACAATTCCAGTCTTCGGTGCGACGTTTCAGCCTTTCTCGTCGTTCTTGGCCAACCCGAATCCCTATGGGTACATTTCAGGGCTTGGGGTGCTAGCTGGGTTCGGTGTTTGCACGTCCTCGCGACGACGAGTCAATATTGGTCTACTCGCTGTTGTTGTTCTGGGTCTGTGTCTGAGCCTGAGCCGGGCATCTCTGCTCGGGTGGGCCGCAGGCGTGTCACTATTCGTCGCATACCAATATGCTGGGCGTCGTTTCGTGATCGTACTCTTATGTAGCGGGCTAACTCTGAGTGCGTACATGATTGCGGCAATAGTCGGTATGGTTCCTGATATCTTGGGAGTTGGTGAACTGTTCTTGTACGATCGTCTTGACTACTGGGCGGCTTCAATTCGTGCACTGGACGGTCACGAACTGTTCGGAATCGGATTCGGGGGACGATCGGCAGCAAATGTGCCATCAAACCTGCACAACGGCTACATATTCGTTCTTCTGACTCGTGGAATTATCGGACTGGCGGCACAGATAACTTTGCTGGGTCTAGCGTACCGACATTCTATATTTAACCTGACCGACTTGACGGCTGCTACATCTTTATCGATGCTCACGATGGTGCTCGTTGTCACATTCTTTGAGTCGGTCATCCTCTTTGGGTTTGGAGGACTTCCAGTACTGGCGACACTCGTTGTAGGGTTCGCTATCCAGCCAAAACCGATCCGAAATAGTACCAATCGTGGCTAAGCCGTCGTTCTCGGTGTTTTTATAAACACTCAAATATACTGTCGAATAAGAAATGAAAGTCGGTATCGTGACGGCGCCGCTTGATTTTGGACCTTCCGGACCCGGTGTTTATTTACAAAACTTATGTCTGCAACTCACCGAACTTGATGGAGTCGATCTACATTGCATCCACTACCGTGAATCAGAGAACCCTATCTATGATCGAGCTACGGAAGTCCGCCTCTCTCGGACTATTGGCCAGTTCGAATGGGAGATCTCGAAACTGAACCTAGACGTCCTCCATTACAATTATGTGCCTTGGAAACGTCCATTAGTGTTCGGACTTGACGTTACCCACGTTATCACTATTCACGGCGATCTACCGTTCGTGCTGCCAGAGTTCGCACCGTGGCACCGACGATACATCGATGTCCCGATTCAAAAACTGTACAGCAAGATTGGACTACTTGACCAGGTCGATACGTTTGTGGCCGTCTCTGAGACAGTTGCGTCGAACTTCGCATCGGCGCTTGATATTCCTGCTTCGAAGTTTAGAACAGTCTACTCAGGGGTCGACAAACAATTCAAGCCTATCGACGGCGCTGCATCGACGGTCGCCTCGAAGTTCGATATCTGTCCCCCCTATCTTCTGAATGTGAACAACTACATGGAAAAGAAAAACCGTGAGACACTCCTGCGATCTTTTGTTGAAATACGTGAACAGTGGCCTGATCTGAATCTGGTCCTTGCCGGTGGTAGTTGGGAAGAGTCAGCCATCCCGTCGCTGATCAACCGGTTGGGTCTTGATGACTGTGTCGTTGACCTAGGGTTCGTAGCGAACGAGGACCTACCATTGCTGTACAGCGGTGCGACAGCGTTTATTAATCCAACACTTCACGAAACGTTCGGGTTCACAAATCTTGAAGCCATGGCATGTGGTTGCCCAGTGGTCACCTCCAACCGGTTCGCTGTACCAGAAATCGTTGGCAACGGCGCCAAGTTGGTGTCTGATCCGCTTTGTCCAGATGCTGTGGCGACAGCAACAAATGAACTCCTAACCGACGAAACGGCACGAACCGCACTCGCCGAACGTGGTCGCAAGCAAGCGAACAAGTACTCTTGGGAACGCACTGCTGAGGAGGTACTGGACGTGTACCGCGAGACCCTCTCTCAGTGAATTGGATCAACTCCGGTAGCCCAATTGCTGTAGCCGATCGCTTACGTCACTGGCTATATCAGTGGTTGCGACGTGGTCCTCTGCGACAATCTCCCGTCTCTCATCGCTCCCAACCACTAGCCATGGAACCGACACGAGTTCTTCAGTGAAGATGCTGTGAGGGTGGCCCCACTCGCGAATTGGGATCGGAAACGACCGCTCACCGAACATATTTCCGTGGTCGGCGGTAACAACAGATCGTCCTTGGAGTGATTTGATGAGTCTCTCGACGTGCGGGAGTGTCTGTTTTAGCGTTTCGGTGTAGAGATTCCACAACTCGTTCGCTTCGATATCAAGTTCACCATATAACTTGCGATACCAGAGATTCTCTTCATCTTCCTCTGACTCCAAATGGCCCTTATCGAACGTCACGTCAGTCGTGAGAAACGGGTAGTGTGGTTGAATATAATGGACGATGAGCCGCTTGTCGTCATACTCTTCGGCAGCTTGAACCGCGTACTCTGTGGTCGTCTCCGGCCGAACAGTTCCGAGTTCGTCGTCCCAACCGGCCTGATCCCAGACGTTGATAATCTCATGGAGATTCGGTTCGATTTCATCCCAGTGACGATACAGTTGTGGGTTTGCAGTGACATATACCGTGTCGCGCAGGTCCTTGTCACTGAAGTTTGATGTGAGAAAACCAACTGTTTCCGAGGCTTTGGATTCCCGTTGTTCGAGGTGCCCTGGTAATGAGTGTATCTCGTCGAAGATATCGTATCGACACGCATCGAGCAGGAGCAAATTATCCCAGTCTTCGTCAAATATTTCAATACCCCTATTATTGTATGGTTTGGTTTTCAGCTGAGTAAAATAGTACCTGTTCAGTTCTCGGAGAATAAGCCTTGGATGTTTAATTCCGGACTTGAGTTGTGAGAGACGGTACACGGTCCTATCAATCATTGTTGAATGCGTGATGCGCCATATAAATTCGTTGTGACCGAAGTTCCGGACTCTATCGCATACATTTATATATCCGTCGCGGCAGATGAGTACTGTGACCGATCCACGGGTTTCGGTGCTAATTTCCACGAGTGACAGACCGGAAACCCTAGAGCGCTGTCTTCGGAGTGTTCTTTCACAGACTTACGAGAACTTCGAGGTGCTCGTACTGGACAATTCTCCGCATCTTGATAGCTGTATTCAATTGGATGACGAATTTTCCGACGATCGTCTCCAATGTACTCATATTGACGAATCTCGCGGAGTAGCGGGGAGTAGAAACTGGCTGATGAACGAAGCGAACGGTGATGTATATATCGTCATTGACGACGACGCTAAGTTCGAATCCGATGACGCAGTGGAGAACATCGTGGCTGGGTTTCACGACGATGTGGGAATTCAAGCCTTCAAAATCGTTGACCATCCAGATAATGAATCGGATCACATTCTCGCACCAGTCCCACAGTCACAGGCGGATAAGATCGATTTTGATGAGTCATTCAAAGCTTCATACTACGTCGGTGGCGGACACGCGATCAAACGAGAAGTCATTGAGCAGTGCGGGTACTACAACGATGATTTGATGTATGGTCATGAAGAACTCGACCTCTCGTATCGTACCATTGAGTCTGGATTCAAGATTGAGTACAACCCCGAAATCGTGGTACATCACTATCCCGAACCACCAGTCATCAATACCAATACTGTCGGAAGGCCAGAATTCTACTATGAACTACGAAATAGACTCTATCTCGGATATAGATACCTCCCTCTGAAATACCTCGTTTCGTATTTTTTGGTCTGGATTGGATACTATGCGTTCGTCTCGATGAAGTCCTTCTCACCTGATGAGTTCATCAGTGCACTCGTGGATGGCATCCGATTCTGTACTGACGTTGATCGGGACCCGATAAGTTCGTCGGCAGAACGGTACCTAAAACACAACCATGGCAGGCTGTGGTACTGATATTTTCTAGCCGACTGCTGATTCTGCACATCCCATCGATATCTACATCATTTTACTTGCTTGGTACTGGTTTCGGCAATTTTCCAACCCCCGTGAGAATCAAGATGAATCGTGGCCTATACAGCTACAAGTGGCTCCTCCAGTTCGTATATTTTCTGGTCAGGCGCGTAGGTATATCCAAAGGGAGATAGTTGGCAAGAACCGGAATCGATTCGATATTAAACAGTGGCCTTCAAGCGCTACATCCTCGAAATGGTCAGAGAAAATAAGTGCGAATTCAGTAGGATCAAACGGCTGTTCGCCATGAGTATGTTTCGACGGGCAACTGCTGGCGGATTGTACCGACTAGGTTGATAAAACAATAGCATTCCATTAGCAGTCAGCACCCGCCGAATCTCTTCAAGAGCTATGACTCGCCAGTTCGGGAGATGATGTAAAACCGAGTGCGAAATGACCACGTCAAACGAATCCGACGAGAACGGCAATTCTTCGGCATCTGCTCGGGTAAACGTTACTTGTTCGTTTTCGATACTGCTGGCCGCTTCACTTATTCAAGTAGCCGACAGTTCCATTCCAACTATGCGACTCGCATTCTCTCAGACACTCAATTGTACGTTGTGACTCCTTCCACAGCCAAGAACAGTACACGGCTGTCATTGACGTATTCATGAAGCAACTGATCGAAACTCCGTTTTGGTCCTGTATCTAACAGCTGCTGAAAATGCGCGTCGTCCCCAAAACTACCGTAGGACGGCCGAGTGTCGTCCTCACTGTCGTATACTTCTATTTCAATGTGTTTCGCGTCTTCATCAATTTCCCTAAAACTGTATGGCGAGTCCAAAGTACGTATCGGATACTCTATTCGGCTCGATCGGTCGTCTCCCATGTTATTACGGGCCCATTGCGGAGAAACTCGGCTAACCCGTAAACCATTCCGATATTCGAGACGACGAAGTAGTGCGGTACGTGTAGTATGAGCGGTGCATTGATATCGAATTCTTCGAAGAACCATCCCGTAGCCGCGAGCATATAAAAGAAAAGTTGGCCCCCAAACAGTACTGGATAGACCACTGAGTCCGCGAGCCAGATTAACAGACCTGATGAAACTAGTGCCACGGTCAGAAAGAGGGGAGACAACCAGCGCAGTACCTTGTGTGAGAGCAATTGAAAAGCAAACTTCGGCTGGCGGATCGGATTCAATAAATCGAGATTATCGAAAAGTGAGTTCCAAGATCGAGAGATAATTCGAACACGCCGCGACAGTTCTCCCGACAAATCTTCCTCGGTATGTTCGCGTGCTATTGCATCTGGTTCGTATTTCACTGTCTCTCCATCACGGACGACCGCCAACGGTTCGGCAAAATCGCTGATCGCATCAGCAGGCAACGGAACGTACGACTCTCGACGCACGGCATAAATTGCACCATTTCCACCCACCAGCGAATGAAAATCTGACTCCAATCGTTTTACTATCCGCTCGTAGCGCCAGTAGACTGACTCACCCTCCACTGCACCGCCCTCGTATCGAAGCTCACCGACTACACAGCCTGTTCCCTCATCAAAACGTTCGACCAGTCGCTTGATCGCATTCCGGTCGTACATACTGTTGGCATCCGAAAACACGATGAAATCAGTCTTGATGGTGTCGACAACCTCGTTTTGACAGACTGTCTTCCCAACGCGACCTTCGATCCGTATCAACTCGACACCCTCGTCCGCGTACGACTGAACGATTTCATCCGTGCAATCACTTGACTCGTCGGAAAAGACGACGATATCCAGTTTTGAGCCCGGATAGTCCAGCTGGAGACTGTTCTCGATTTTTGCCCCAATAATATCTTCCTCGTTATACGCCGCTACAATCAGTGTCACCGATGGCAGCGAACGATTCTCTACTGGTTGATCCGACGAAATCGTGTTAACTAGAAATAGCTCTGCTGGATATAAAATGTATGTCTGTAGCAGTGCTCCAATCGAAACAAGGAGAAAAGCACCGAGTGCTATCGTAAATATAGACATTCGGTACCTATTGTTGTTCAGTCATCATCGGAGGGTTGCCATTGACCAGCGACGAGCCAGGACAACTCGTTTGACTGTTACGAACCGCGTTCAGCGTGCAGTTAACAACGGACTCACCGTATCTACGGGAAATCTCAGGGCTGGGACGTCTGCCTGCCTGTTCAGTTTGGCGATGTACGTAATCGACCTCTGTGACAAGGTCGTCGTCCCGAACGTACCCCTCAACGAGGCGATAAAATCTGTCGTCCTCGTCGGCGGGGTTTCGGCAGATCTCGTCAGTATATTCTTTGATTCGAGTGTCAGAGAAAGAGTCAAAATCTGCTATCGTGGCAACATCTTGCCCGTCAGCGATGAATCGTTTGGCGAAATGGCCGGTCATAAATTCGGTACCGGTGGTGACGAGTATTCGCATTAATGGATCCAAACCAGGCTACAATAAAAGGGCTACTGGATTCGCATCACTCGGGATAAGCGTCGGCTTCGACCATTGATTCCCCGCTCGTTTCGTCGGTATCCACGTCGCCTTCTTCGAGGAGTTCCTCGACCGGTCCCGATACTTGGGATAGCCAACATTGACGCGCCAGCCATTCATTCGGCTGGTATCTATCGTCCGAACGGAGTGCAGGAGCAGGTCGACGGCGTAGCTGATTTCGTACTTACCACGGTCGGATGGCTAGACCAAATGATAGGGGTGGAAGATCGCTGGCAAAAACGTATAGAAGCCGGTCATTACGGGATTCGACAGGGGTTCGTCGGGTTTCTCACCGACGTCGACGATATCGCCGTACTTTTTGCTATCACAGATGCCGTAGCGACTCGCCTCGTCCCACGCCTCCCCGAGAAAGGCGGCGTCAGTGCGGTCCTGTGTTGGTGATTCAGCACGTTTAGGAGATTTGCTTGGGAGATGTTGTCGCCGTAGAACTTGATGATGGCCACCTTCTTGTAGCCGACGAAGACATAGAGTTCGTCAGCACCGAGGTCGGCCAACTGCTCGAAACAGTGAGTCAGGATTGGTTTTTCAGCGACATCGACTACCTTTGTTTGTACTCGGTCAATGGACGGAACCGGGTTCACTCACCGGGGACGAGTACGACAGCTTCATGAGAAAAACAGTGGTCAGACCAACAATAAAAGGGCTCGGCGTCAATCCAGTATAGAGCCATTGTTCAGATTAGTTGATTGAAGACGAAGGCGAAGGTTTGGAGCCATGTTTCTGCGGAGTCAGCAGTTGTGTGGCGGAAATGCGTGGCGAACTGCTCGGTGCGGCGTATGAGTTCTTTGAACAGCCGTTCGACAGCATTCCGATACCCATGTGTGACATGCTGAAATCGGAGTGAAAGCTCAAACAATGCCGCCTGCAGACAAGGTGCGCCATCAACAAGAAACAGGTCGTCGGCAATATCGTGTTTCTTGGCCAGTTCCTGCAGGAATTGCTTCGTGATGACAATCGTTCGTGTCGGAAACAGCCTCACATGGAGAATTCGTCGGAATCCGAATCAATAGCGGTGTACAGCCAAAACCGCTGGTCGTTGAGTTGAATCACAGTCTCGTCAACCGCAACGTGATTCGGGTTCTTCCCGCTGACTGGCTCTAGGCCGGCTTTCTGCACCCAATTATGAACGGTGCTTCGACAGCGATCGACACCCAGACCAGCTAAGACAGAGAGGGTATTCGACAATGACAATTCTGCTGCATGCAACTGGATACCCAGCTTCATCACAGGCACGGGTGTCGCCTCTCACTCCACAAAATCTAATTCGAAGCCGCTTCTACATTTACTGAGGCACTCGATTTCGGGCATGGACACCTAGAAATCAAGTGGCCTCGTTCTTCAGACCTTATCTAAACAGTACCCTCTGCTGTGTTAACAGAATTATCACGGTGTAACGATGATGCGCCAGATGTTCGGATAGAACTGCCAAATGTCTATACTTCTTTATTTTATCAACTACTAATAAGCCGTTATTTTGTCTCCAATTTTCTTCACTACAGGGTTATCGGCATGACCCATGTCGCCACGGTCCGAATGTGATGGCAATCCCTTCTTCACGACGCCCGGACTGAGCCGTATTGGATCGTGAGCAAGCTACTTCTAGGCGGCTATGGGTGCGCGATTGCGGCTAAGATCTTGAGGAGCGATGTGTGCTCTGTGCCGTGAACGCTCGCCTCGCAGACTGAAATAACTTTGTCGGTGAGATCGCCGAACCGATTCTAGGGGCAGGTATCATGGCGTCCGTATCGACGAGATAGGCCAGGAGACGCCCCAATCCAGCGTCCCCGTGCTGCCATGTGCGCCCTTGGAGAGAACTCTCTCGACGCTGCCGGCCCCTATGAACTCGCCCAGAAAGAGAGTCGATTTCGTGTGCTTTTCGGCTCGCATCCACTTGGGAGCAGTTCGGTGAGAGTGAGAGTCCGTTTCGTATGCTTTCACTCGCTATGTATGGCCATTTCTGTCCGGGCCTCCAAGACGATTTTCGGGTCGAGATCAAGTTCGTACTCGTAATACTGTCCACTACTCAGTCCCTTGATCGTGGCGACAGAGAAACCCAAGCATATGGAGGTCCGAAAGGTGATCCTGAATGCTCTTCAGGGTAGACAGCGGCGAGGCGGCGTGTGAGTCGGCGACTTGCTCGTACGTTTGTTGGAGCTCTTTCGACCGTGCCGGGACCTCATCCTGGGTCTGCAAGTTCGCAATCGCTTCTAAGATGTACTGTGCGTGTTCGGTTTGGTCCCGGATCTTGTTCTCCAGCCGACCGCGCTGTACCTGCTCCCGTGCGGCCTCAATATGATCGTCCATGACAGACGTCTCACCGTTCCGTTCGGCTAGCTCTGCTCCGACACGGAGCAGATCGAGCGCCTGCCGTGCGTTCCCCATATCTTGTGCGGCCAGCGCGGCCGCATTTGCGATCGCCGATAGGTCACATGCCTCATCCACGAAGGCTCGTTCCGCTCGGTGCTCCAGAATCGTTCGCAGTTCCCCAGCATCGTACGGGCTGAAGGAAATCTCGGTTTCCATCAACGTATCCTTGACCTTCGGCGATAGCGTTCGCCGAAACGTGTAGTCATTGCTGATCCCGATCACCCCGACCTTCGCGTCCGTGATGTGACCGTTTGCTCGTGCGCGTGGTAGCTCTGTACAGCAGCGTATTCGCATCTTCCAGGTGGTCGATTTCGTCGAACACGACAAGGTACGTTCCGCCGATGCGATCGAACTGTCTGTATAGCTTGTCGAACGGGTCTCCAGTCCCGAGGCCCTGCTGTGCAGGTTCTCACCAACTTTTTTCATGAGCCCCTTCAGCCGGCTATCGAAGCGGTCGCCGAGTCGGCACTTCTGACCCGAGGCAGGGACGACTGTATCTGGGTCGGAGGTGGGCCGCAGAACACCTGAAGCTATCTGCGACGACTTCGGCGATACCATCTGATCCAGGGTGAGAGAGTACGTTTCGTCTGTCTCGACTCTTCCGGTGTAATCCTCGGAGGAAGTCCATAGCCCGTCTC
This sequence comes from Haloarcula sp. CBA1122, assembly GCF_009741785.1. NCBI lineage: Archaea > Methanobacteriati > Methanobacteriota > Halobacteria > Halobacteriales > Haloarculaceae > Haloarcula > Haloarcula sp. CBA1122. Next base: position 12,556 of record NZ_WPCB01000022.1, on the reverse strand, counting down.
TTGACGACCCCGCTCCAGTGTGCTGACCATTGATGAACCTCCTCGGAGTCACATGGTTCGCGATGTCTTGTCAGCCCAAAAGAACCCGTCTTTCAGACAATCGTGAAGCACTCAGCCTGCTCTGTCTGGAAAGAGCCGCCCTCGGAACGGGAGAGAGTACGTTTCGTTTGTCTTCGACTGCGACGCTGGGTACTCCACGGTACCACTCAGCCTCTCCTTCAGAGAGGAGATTTCGTTTGTCTCTTGACGCCCGACTATAGGCAGCAGTTCGATAGCTGAGGGGCGACCAATGACTAGTAATAGACCAAGACAAACGAGACAAACAAAAGCAGGTTTTATATATAATCGATAACTCATGGCAAATAGACATATGTCCGGACCGTTTAGCGACGTCGAACGCTCTCTCTTTACTGCAAAGGAGGTTCTCTCCGAAGACTACCAACCTGATCAGATCCTTGAGCGTGACGAGGAAATCGATGAGTATCGCCACGCGCTTGAGGACGTCCTCTTCGGCCGGACGCCACAGAACATCATGCTCTATGGGAGGGCGGGACTCGGGAAAACTGCGGTGACGACATACATGATGGAAGCGCTTCAAATTGAAGCCGAAGAGCGCCCCGACGCCGACGACCTGTTCGTCCACGAGTTGAACTGTAACGGAAAAACAGTCTACTCGGTTGTCCGAGCGCTCGTCAACGAACTGCTCCCGGAGACTGCGAGTGACTTCCCAAAACGAGGGCTCAGTACAGCCGATGCGTTTGAGGAACTGTACGCGCAACTCGACCGGCAAGGCGGGACACACCTTATCGTGTTCGATGAGATTGATCATCTCGGCGACGCCGACACGCTCCTGTACGAACTCCCCAGGGCACGCTCGATCGGCCACATCACGGAGTCGAAGATCGGCGTCATCGGGATCAGCAACAACTACAGATTTCGACAAGGTCTCTCGCCAAAGGTCAAAGACACCTTGATGGAAGCTGAGATTTCGTTCAGCCCGTACGACGCCAGTGAACTCCGAACAATACTCGCCAACCGCGCCGATCACGCGTTTGCCGACGGCGCCTGTGACGACTCAGCGGTCGCGCGAGCAGCAGCGATCGCGGCGAAAGACCGGGGAAACGCTCGACAAGCGATCGATCTCCTCAGGGTCGGTGGTGAGGTGGCGAAAAAGCAGGAGGCTGATAGCGTTGACGATTCGCATATCGTTGCGGCCCAGGAACTCGTTCAACGCGGTCGGTTGCGAAATCGGATCCGCGATCAGACCCAGCACGCCCAGCTACTTCTCGAAACGCTCGCGTATCTCGAGCAACAGGAGGAGACACTGGCCCGTTCGAAGACGATCAAGACCCGATACGAGCGCGTCGCGGACTCACACGCCGTGGAACCGCTCACGACGCTCAAGAGTATTCAAAACCATCTCTCGGACCTCCATATGCTCGGATTTCTCCATCGAACCGATCGGAATCGTGGCGAGAGCGGCGGCCGGTACTACGAGTATGGCCTCGATCTCGATCCCGAGATCGTCCTCGACATCAGAGCCGAGATCGAAGCGGAACGCGCCCCGTGAGACCTCGGCGCGAAGACAGACGAAACGTCCTCTCTCATTTCCGGTTTCGTTTTCTCACACTCCCTGATCGCGGCGGAGATATCGAAAGCAAATCTGGTGAGAGTCGCACTGTCTGGGCACCCTCCAAGACAGACGAAACGAGGTGTGTCTCTTCCACCTGCTTCTATATGCAGAACTACGCCGCTATCGCTGCCGACTACGTCACTGTCCACCCACGCTGGTCTGCCACCACAGGTCCGTCACCACCGCACGGCCGACGGGCCGCCAGTGACAGCCCGTCCATTCTTCCTCATGCCGGTCCCACCCAGGTCCGTCCGGGCGCGGGTCGAACTGCAACCGTCGCCACACCCCACTGCGGTCTCTATACCGAATCTCAAGCGATTCGCCGGTCGATGCATGGTCAGTTGCTGTGCCGTCTGTGCCCGGGTCGTCACCGAGCGTACATTCGTTTTCAGACATGGTTCGTGACACCAGGAAGATTTTCCATGCGCCGCTCCGCCACGCGGCTGAATACCGTCCGAATATTCTATCTGTATCCGATAAACGGTCAGTACGGTTCGTACACAAGCCGCTTGTGGTCATAGTCCTGTTATAGAATCAGAGTAGTCTCAGAACCTGTAGCGGTCGTGGGCTTCGTCAATCGGGAGCATTTCGAGCACACGAACCTCTGTCTCATCTTCTGCAATCGTATAGAAGGCTGTGTACGTCCGGGAGATATGCATCCGGTAACGGCCTCGGCGGCCGTCGATAGGCAGTTTTTCTTTATCCTCCCGACCCTGACCAGAATACGGTTTGCGGCGAGATATCCGAGTTTCTCTTTGCAAATACGTGTCGTCTTATCGTCGGCGGCTTCGAGGAAGACGGCCAGAGTAAGCGCTCGGTCGTCTGGTTCGACGAACTGGTCATCACTCTCCCGCTTGATCCAGAGGCTGGCGACACGGACACAGCCGCGCCGTGAACCCGCGGTTCAACTCATGCGGTAACGCGGAATTTCCTTGCCCAGGGACCGAGCGAAGCGAGTGTGTAGCGAGGGGAAAATGCGTTCGTATAGGCTACGAGCATCATTCGTAATCGTAACTAAACGTCGCAACTGTGGCAGGCGACGTGGATCGGGCGGAAAGAGAGATTCTGGAAAGTCAGGACGGTTCGTCTTCGTCAGGCTCCGGATCATCCGCTACGGTGCGTTCTCGTTCCGGAGGCTCCGGTGGTGCCAAGACCGAGACTGCGAGTTCGTAGCCACGCGTCTCGGCAAGCGGATCGAACACCTCCTCACTAAGCCGTTCAAACACTCGGCTCGCGGCAGACTCCACACGCGACTGATTCCAAGCGTCTTCAATATGTGGAATAAGCGTATCCAGCAGCGTAAGAAACGGACCGACAGTGTACGTCTCTCGAAGATCGATAACGATGATGTCTGGATCAGGTTCCTTCGTGAGCCAGCGATAGCAATACGATTCCTGAACGAACTCACTTACACGAGTGCCGATCGCTCGCCCGGCGCTGATGACCTGTGACCCGTCGCTAATCGCGCTGATTTTCTCTCCGACAGCGTCAGGGTTTAGCGACCCGGATTCCTCGGACATCCGATTACATACTGGTTTGAGTGATCTACCATACCGTTTATGATGTTGTTCAGAGCCCAACACTCACGACCGTCGCTTCAATAGTGATTGTCCCCAGATTGATCACAACTGTCGAGCCCTGCTGGAGAGACTCGCCTTTGAACTGGACACCGCTTGTCGACTCGCGGACCCGGAGTTCAGTCGTGATAGTGATATCACGCAAGTACGGATGATCAGCGACGTTTACCGTGCCGTTATCGCCCGTCGTAATGATGACAGATGGCTCGGTGTTGACGCGGCTGACGCGAGCGATTGTTTCGCCACCACTGGTCTCGGTCATGCCGGGTTCGATCGCATCCGCCATGTCCGCACGCATGTCGGTCATCCGCAGGGTTACCGTCCGATTGGTGAGCGTTCCACGCGGTTCGAGTGCGCCAACACGTTCGATGGTGCCGGAGAGCGCGTAGCTTTCGGTCGAAATAGTGATGTTGTTCCCACGCTGGACGGCGGCGCTACCGAACTGCTGACGACCGGCGTTTTCCAGAGTGGCCAACGAGAGCCCAACGAGCACGCGTTTGCGGTCGGGGTTCTGGGTCGCGTACGTGGTAACCGTTCGTACTTCGGCTGCCTCGTACCCGGCGACGGTAGTGACGTCGCCGGCAGCGATACGGCCAGCCGTTTCTGCATCGACGGTTGTTTCCAGGAGCACATCAGTAGTCGTTGGCTGGAGGCCGCTATCCACCTTTTCAATGCGACCGTCAAAGGTGTAGTCTTCGGCCGGGAGCGTGACCGTCTGCCCGCGCCGCATCTGTGTGCCGCCGAACCGACGGTCAGACTGCTGTCTGTGTGTGTCGAGTTCTGCTTCGACGAAGACGGTCTGTTCGGTTGAATTCTCGGTTGTGTATGCAGCTACGTCTTCGATAGTCGCAACAGTGCGTCCGCTGAGTCGGATCTCATCACCGGGGGTGACGTCTCGCGCTTCGGCGGTGGCCATGGTGTCTCTGAGAACCACCGTCGTGTCTTCCTGAGTGAAAATGTTGTCACCACCCACTGCACGAATCTGGCCGTCTACTTCGTATCGACTCGTCGCGATGGTTAGCGGTCGCCCGAGGCGCGGGGGCGCATTCGCATATGTGAGACTGTCCCCGTCAGGCGGTCCCTGAAGCGTAGCGCGTAAGATGACACGTGTCTGGTTGCCCTGCGGTGTCAGATGGACGTCTGTGATCGTGAGCTGTGAATTACCGCTTGGACTGTACGTATCTCCCTCGGTGATTTCTGAGACGATGTATGAGGGTTGTGTCCCGAGATCGAGGGTGACGTTGGTAGTATTTGGATCAGGTGGCTCTGGCTCCGGTTGGAGGACAAGTGCGGCGCCTGCCACAACGACCGCAATGACGAGCAGGACGGCCAGTGCATCGACGACGTTGACGAGGCCGAAGAGGTTTCCATCCTCGTCGAGGAGGGCCGGCGAACGACTATCTGCCATACTGTAGGCATTTTTTCGGAGTGGTTTGGCTGTTTCGTTGTACTACTATGACTGTGCACCTCTCAATTTGCACTTCTCTAAGTAATTCCAGTCCGTCAGTAAAGATACCGTTCTGACTGATTCCTCATCTCCCGGGCCGAGTGTAGTTAGTCGTCACAATCATTCAGGTCTCGCTCCAACTGAACTATGGAGACCCCACAACGAGTGAAATCTCAATCGGTTCTATACCTCGTACGACTCTAAGCTCGTGCCACAGTCCGGACACTCACCGTCAGTGATCGTTACCTGCGCGTCACATGCAGGACAGTAGTCGCGGTAACACGCTGGGTCGCCCATAATCGTCTATACATTCCAATGGATTGAGAACGTTGCCCCGACTGCGGCCAGTCAACGCAGCGAAGTTGCAAGTATAGCAACCGGCAACCACTGCTCGACTGCACCGACCCCTCCGTTTCGTATGACTTGCAAGGGTGGAATAGACCAGCTGAGACCGACAAACCGACCGAACACCGTCCTTTGCCAATCTGCGGGTGTCCACCCCACGTCAACACCACCGGAACAAGGTGAAAGACCGCTGTCGTATCTGACTAGATCGGTGGATGACCCAGCCGGCGTATGCCGTATCTGATCGGCCAATATGGCTGATTTCGTGGGACAGCACCCTACTCGAAGCCAGTCCGGAACCACCGTGAAGTAGGACTTATTTCATTCAGTTTGAGTTGTCCCAGCGAAACCTGCTATTGGAAGATACTGTTCTGTCTCGACAGGTGGTCAAACACCGGACCCACAGAGTGGCTATTAGTATAGTCTCTTTATTGTCAGACACTATCTATATAGTGATAATGTCCTTGTGCCCGATTCGATTGGTGTCTACATGCGCAACACCGGCGACCAGGGATCGGCAACCGAGGCAGACCAGCCAGTCGATGGTGCTGGACACGGGCCGGCAAGCCCATCGGAGACGGATGGGACACCACGGGAGAACAGCCTCGGTGTCGATCTGTGTCTGAGTCATCCGGAGCTGGTTCTGACGGAGGCAGTCGAGAGCACGCCGGACATAACAGTCCGTCCGGAACAGATGGTCGACGACGGGACGTCGAGCTTTCTGGTGATAGAAGCCGTCGGTGAGGGCCTTGACCAGTTCGAAGCAGAACTGGAGAGGGATAGTACGGTATACGAGCCTGTCGTGTTAGACTGGACGGAGACGAACCGCGTCTATCGGGTTAGGGTGGCCGACAGCGCCATCCGACTCACGCCCTCGCTCGTCCGAGCCGGTGGACGGGTGCTCGACATCGAAGGGACGGGTGGACAGTGGCAGGTACAGGCGCAGTTTCGGTCGCGAGCGGCACTGTCGCAGTTCCGATCTGAGTGCTCTGAACGGAGTATCACGTTTAGACTTGATCGACTGTACTGGACCTCTGGGGAGGCAAACGCCGGCGTATGCGGACTGACCGCAGACCAGCAAGTCGCGCTCGAGACGGCACACAGAGAGGGGTACTTCGACGTGCCCCGTGGCATCTCACAGGCTGAGCTGGCGGACAAACTCGACATTTCGCCATCGGCGATGTCACAGCGGATTCGGCGGGGGATGGATCAGGTCGTTGGGTCGGAGCTCGGGTTATCCGATGAGTAAGTAGTTGGGACGCAGCCGAAACCATCATTGAATTATCAGGTGTGTCTAGAAGTGACAAGGAGACTATGTGCCAAAAAGGATATTGTCCCGCTGTGACACTCGTACTGTATGAGACACCGGATCGTGAGCGGGATCTGCGCTTTACTCCTCCTCTTGACAGTCGCGTCTGTCTCCGTAGGTGTCGCTACCGCAGCGGACGCCGGGCAGTATGCTGAATACACAGCGGCGGGCAACGAAACAGCGCCGGCGATACAGTCGGCCGAGCCCACACAGGCTGCTGCGGACGGGCCGAACGGAACCGCGTTCGTCTGGGAACGGATAGACGGCGAGCGGGTCAGCGGGTATCGGATCGCAGTGACTGTCAGTTCGCCGCAGGAAAACCTCTCAGTCTGTGCGCGTGCGAACGGGTCGTCGGCCTGTACGCCGGTCGGCCCGAACGGAACCGCAGCCCTCACAACCCCCGGAACGGCGGGGCTCGATGATCTCTCTATCTCGCTCTCCAACACGAGCTCTAACACCACGCTAGATCGGCAGTCGGTGTCTCTACAGCCGATTCAGCGTGCCGGTGATATTGACGACGACGGGCTCAACAACAGCAACGAGGTCTCTCAGGGGGCAAATATCACTGATGCTGACACTGACGGCGACGGGCTGACGGACGGTGCGGAAGTCCACCAGCACGGGACGGACCCAGCGGCCGAAGACACTGACGAAGACGGTGTCGCCGACAGGACTGAGCTTCAACAGGGTACCGACCCGCGACAGAGCGACACGGACGGCGACGGGCTGTCGGACGAGCGCGAACTGTCACTTGGGACGAATCCGACCGTCGCCGATACTGACGGCGATGGGCTGTCCGACCAGCGAGAGGCGTCCGGCAAGACCGACCCGACCGACGCAGACACGGACGACGACGGTGTTCTCGACGGTCGGGAGCTGGAGATTGGCACGAACCCAGTACAGGCTGACACTGACGCCGATGAGGTCGCCGACGGGCGAGAGCTGGCCATAGGCACGGACCCGACAGTCGCAGACACTGACGGAGATGGGGTAACAGACGGGACAGAACTCGAAACGGGCACCGCACCTACCGAGAGCGATACGGACGATGACGGCCTCGACGACGGAAAGGAACTGGCGGCTGGCACGTCCCCGACCACCGCTGATACCGACGGCGATGGTCTCAGCGACGGGCGCGAGGTTTCGGACCTCGGAACGGACCCGCTCGCGGCCGATTCGGACGGTGACTTCCTGACCGATCGCCAGGAAGTCGCCTGGGGAACGAATCCGAACAGCATGCTGACGCCAGTCTGGGTGACGAGTTCGCTTCTTGGGTTCCTCATTGGGATCGGGGTGGCAATCGCGGCGATCAGGCGTGGCTGGGTCACGGAGCTTTCCGTGGCGGCCAGACTGTACATCTATCGCCGCCTCGAACTGGACCGAGAGATTATCGAGGTCAACCGTGAAATCGAGGCGACGGACAGGGTGGCCGAAGCTGACCGTGCAGACATCGACGCGGACACCGCGGCTGAAGCCTTCGAGCAAGCCGACTGGGAACTCACCCCTGACGCGCGGCTCGTGAAACTGATGCTGCAAGTCGAGAACGGCCGTATGCACCAGACCGACATCGTCGAGGCGACGGACTGGTCGAAAGCGAAGGTCAGCCGCCTCCTTTCGCGGATGGTCGACGACGACGAGGTCGTCAAGATCCGTCTCGGCAGGGAGAACCTCATCTGTCTGGAGCGGGCGAAACCCGCAGCCGCGAACTCGCCACACGCAGGCGATATCAAGCCACCGACGCCCGGCGGATAAACTGGCTCACGGCTCGGATAGCCGGGTCGATAGTGGCATCACTGTTCACTACCGGCGTTTTTCGGGTGTGTCTCCGCCAAGTGAAACTATTCGCCACTGTCACGACAGTCGCAACTGAAGCCACACCGATAGCCGACAGACACATAGAAACGATAACTTTCGCCCTCTGACCCTTCTATGGCCGACAAACGGCAGAATTAGCCCGGGAAACAACGCCTACCGCAACTGCACATATGTGTATTTGTAGACATTATTTACCGTCGTAGTGATGAAACAATTTAGTATGCTGTGTGAAACAGCCGTGGAACAGAGTTCTTGACCCGAAACCCCCCGCAAATAGGTGTAGGCACTTCAGAACGTTATTTTATCGCACGTTGGCTCCGGGTAAGTCGGCCATTATCGACCCGTTAAATCGGTGAAACAGTCGCAATCGGCGGAACAGTCGACCCGGTATATGTCGGTTGCTGGAAAAGGAACGAGCGAACATGTCCATAGCTGAAACGACTTCCGACCCCACGACAACTGAGGCCGAGGAGTCCGCGACAGAGGAGTCGTCGTCTTCGGAGTCCACATCGAGCGACGAACTCACCCGCGACGACCTCTTCCACGTCCTCCAGTGTCGTCGCCGCCGCTTAGTCCTCAAGTACCTCCACGAACACCCCGGCGACGAGCCGGCCGATATGAGCGATATCGCAGAACACATCGCGGCGCTGGAACACGACACGACAGTCGACTCGCTCCGCTCGAAACAGCGCCAGCGCGTCTACATCGCGCTGTACCAGTCCCACCTCCCGAAGATGGACGACGCGGGCGTCATCAACTACAATCAGGACCGCGGACTCGTCGAAGCGACCGCACTCGCGGACTCCTTCGACGGGTATCTCGACGAGGAACCATCGCTCCTGTCGACGCCGGACGCGGAGTCGACGCCGTCGACTGAGTCCGTCATCGATCACGACCGGACAGGTGCTCACACCTCGGCCGATGAGCGGTGGTCAGGTCGGTATCTCGGGACCGCGTGTGCCACACTGATTACGGTCGGCGGACTCGCACTTAGCGGGGTCACAGTGCCGGGCATCGCCGTCGCGCTCGTCGTGAGCGTGGTGTTTGTAGCACTGGCGGTGAGCCATCGGCTCTCACTGTCGGCACCACAGTCACTTGCTGACCGTCTGCGGGCCGCTCTCGATACGGAGAAATAAGCTACGTACTGGAGAGATGCGTGACACAGTGGCACATCCGGAGGCGGATAACGCTTGCTGCCGACAGTCAGATCTAGTGCAGTCCATCTTCTCGTACTCGCGTCCACAGCCACGTCTACAAATAGTCACTAAGCTGCCAGCGTGACGGTGAGTGGCAGTCACGCCGACTAGCGACGGGAGAGTAGTCACCTGCTACTAAGCGAACGGTCCGCCAAGTGTCCGCTACGCGTTGGCCAGAATCTTGGACAAGATCTGTGTAGCTATCGCGTCACAGTCGCCGAGGTCGGTTCGACGAACAGACCGACGCGAGCGACCGACAGAAGTACGTGTCTACCGGCCAGGTAGCGGGCGTAAAGAAGCATATAATCAAACGGTGGGGCGACAGATGAAGTGTGTATGACCGACTACGCCAGTATGCGAAAGGCTATCGAAGAGACGAAAGAGTCGTTCGATGCAGTCGAACGGTTCCAGCGTCGGTCAGCCCTCTGTCCCTGGTTAGACGTGCCGCTCCGAGATGAGCCGTAAGTGGCTCGAAGGCTGCATCTTCACCGATAGATCAGCACTCGTTCATCGCCGGGTTCGATAGCCCGGCCGCCCCGATGGAGTTGGCCTGCCAGCCGGATGAAAATACACTTCACCTATCGGTGGAAAGCTGATGCACATGTATCAGGCGGAGGCACAGCCGTGTATATCGTAATCGTCGGTGCGGGCGAGGTCGGTTCGAACATCGCCGAGAGCCTCGCCGAAAGCCACGAAGTCGCCGTTGTGGATATCGACCCTGACCGTGTGGAGGCCCTGATGTACGAGGCTGACGTGCTCGGCGTCGAAGGAGATGGCGCGGAACTCGACACGCTCGCAGAGGCCGGTATCGAGAAAGCCGACGTACTCATCGCCAGTACCGACGACGACGAGACGAACATCGTCACCTGCGGGACGGCGGTAACGGCCGCCGACCCGTTCACGATTTCCCGCGTCAAGAGCGCGAAGTTCCTCCGGACTTGGGAGAAGTCCGGTGGCGCCTTCGGCGTGGACCACATGGTTGCGACGAACCTGCTCACCGCGGAGAACATCGCTCGCGTCATCGGGCTCCCCGGCGCGCGTGACGTGGAAACGTTTGTCGACGGGCAGGTCCAGATGGGGGAGTTCGAGGTTCGTGAGTCTAGTCCAATCACGAACCTGACCGTCGCGGAGGCTGACCGCTACGAATCCCTGACCTTCGCTGCCGTATTGCGTGACGACGAAGTCATCATCCCGCGTGGGGAGACAGTCATCAAAGCAGGCGACGATCTCGTCGTCATCGGCAGCTGCGAGAGCGTTCGCCAGTTCGCGACCGAGATCGCACCGGAGTCGGAGGCGACCCAGAACGTCCTCATCGTCGGGGGGAGTGATGTCGGCTATCACACCGCACGACTGCTCCAGGATCGCGGCATCAAGCCACGGCTCATCGAGCAAGACCACGACAGAGCGCGCGAACTCGCGGAGGACCTGCAGGGAACCACCGTGCTTGAGAGTGATGCAACGGATAGCGAGTTCCTCGAGCGCGAACACGTCTCAGACGCCGACGCCGTGGTTGCGACGCTCGACAGCGACGAAAAGAACCTCCTGGTGACGCTGCTGGCCAAGCGGCTCGGCGCGGAGCGAACCGTCGCCGTCGTCAACTCCGGCGAGTACGTCGACCTGTTCGAGGCCGTCGGCGTCGACGTGGCCGTCAATCCCCGCGAGACGACCGCCGAAGAGATTACGCGGTTCACCCGGGAGTACGACGCGACGAAGGTTGCTATCATCGAATCCGACCGCGCCGAGGTGCTGGAAATCGAGGTAGCCGCCGACAGCGTCCTCGCCGGGCGGCCGATTCAGGAATCGGTGCAGGAACTGCCGACCGGCGTGGTCATCGGGGCCATCAGCCGCGGCGGCGAACTGGTCATCCCCCGTGGTGACACCGTCATCGAACCCGGCGATCACGTCGTGGTGTTCGTCGACGCCGACTGCTTGGAAGCGGTCAACGACAAACTGTAGCCGCGCCGAGGCGGTCGCTCCCAAGGGACTAAGCCTGTCTCCCGCCTCAGCCAGTGTATGACTCCCGTTGCGGACCGTCTCGTGCTCTCGTTTGCCCCCAGCATCGCCGATGGGGACCCGTGGTCAGGCGTCGATACCGAGTGGATAGCCGACGAACTCCGCGGGGACACCTATCAACAGTACCTCCGACGCGCCCACGGCGGCCCAGTAGCTGTTGGCGATGAGTGGGACGAGTTCGTGAGCTGTGGCTGTGCAACGCCACAGGACGTGGTGTTGCGCGTCGAGCGCGTCGAGGGCGGGACAGCACTCGGCGACGCGACAACGCTGGAAATCCGTCCCCGTGACGACGCCGAGGCAGTGTCACAGTAGCCGGTTCTCGCTGTCGAGCATGCCTGTCCCTGCATAGCACGCCCGCTGCTACCGTCGCGCCGGTCGGTATCGGGAGATATTGGGAGAAGGGAAAGGCTGATGCATACCACTAGCACATTCCGGACTATGCCACGCGATTCCTATCAGGAGGGACTGAACTCGCTCCGCGAGGATGTCCTCTATATGTCAGAGATCGTCCTCGAGCGGCTCCGGCTTGGCCTGGATGCGCTCGAACAGAAAGACGAGGAGATGGCCCGGGAGGTCATCGAGGGTGACCACGAGATCAATCAGCTGTATCTCGACCTCGAACAGGACTGTATCGACCTGCTGGCGCTGCAACAGCCGGTCGCGTCCGACCTCCGCTTTATCGCCGCGTCGTTCAAGATCATCACCGACCTCGAACGTATCGGTGACCTCGCCACGAACCTCGGCGAGTACTCCTTGGAGGCCGAACGCGACGTGTACCCCGAGGTCGACATTCAGGAGGTCGCCGACGTGACCATCGAGATGGTCGAGAACGCCATGGAAGCCTACGGCGACGAGAGCGCCGACCAGTGCTACGCTATCGCCGACATCGACGACGAGGTGGACGAACGCTGTGAGGCCGCCTCCGAGACGGTCGTACGCGACCTCATCGAGCGTGAGATCGACGCCGACTCCAGCGAGGCCGAAATCGAGCAGTTGATGGCCGACGTATCCCGCCTGCTGCTGACGATTCGGGACATCGAGCGGGTCGGGGACCACGCTGTCAACATCGCCGCGCGGACGCTGTACATGGTCGAGAACGACGACGACCTCATCTACTGAGAGTCCCTTTTTACTTGCAGGGGGGTTTTCCCTTCGCTGCGGCGCTGCGGGAACCCCCTTTGCGAAAAAACTCTAACGCTAAAAAACGCCTCCGAAGTCGCG
>NZ_WPCB01000108.1:0-1199 GCF_009741785.1 Haloarcula sp. CBA1122 | reverse complement strand
GCTTCGCCGCACCGTTCTGGGAACTCGTGTTCGCACTGGGCGGCGGCGTCGCCGGAGGAACCATCGGGATGGTGTCCCAGCGCTACGGGGCCGACGCCGAGAGGGAACTGGCGGTCACCGTCACGACCAGCGCCGCCGTCGTTCTGGGGCTGACACTTCCGTTGATGGCGGCGTACTGGGTCATCCCCGGTCTGCTCGTCGATCTCGTCGGGACGGGGTCCGAGGCCGTCGGGTACGGGGTCGAGTACCTGCGCGTCGTCGCCCTCGGTGTCCCCTTCGCCGCACTGAACCTCATCGCCAGTCGGACGCTCGTGGGAGCCGACGACGCCTGGACGCCGATGCTGTTGCGGGCCGGCGGCGCGGTCGTCAACATCGCGTTGAACGCCGTCTTCATCTTCGGGTTCGGCCTCGGCGTCGTCGGTGCGGCGCTGGGCACGGTCATTGCGAACGTGCTGGTCACGGCTGGGTTCGCTGTCGGGCTGGCTCGCGGCGGCCTGCCGATAATCGGCGCGTTTCCGGTCCGGATTCCGGTGTCGCGGCCGTTCCTCGACCGGGGACTGGGGCGGGACCTCGCGAAAACCGGGACGCCGCTGGTTGGGGCCAACCTCGCGCGGACTGGGGCGCAGTTCCCCCGGCTGTTCATCGTCGGCCTGTTCGGGCCCGGCGTCGTGTCGGCCTACGTCGTGGCGCTCCGCGTCCGAGCGCTGCTTGACACGCCGAACTGGGGACTGAGCCTCGCGTCGAGCAGCCTCGTCGGACAGGCTCTGGGCGACGGTAACGAGGCCGAGGCGACCGTCTGGGCGCAGACGGTGCTCAGGCTAAGTGTCGGCGTGTACATCGTGGTCGCGGCGACGCTGCTCCCGTTCTCGCGGGGCATCGCCCGCCTGTTCGTCTCGGACCCCACAGTGCTCCCACTGGTGACGGTGTTCGTCGCCGTCGCCTGTGCCAGCGTCGTGTTCCGAGGTGTCGACGGCGGCTCGACCGGGCCGCTCCGGGCCAGCGGCGACACGCGCTGGCCGTTTTACTCCCAACTGGCCGGGATGTACCTGTTCGCCCTCCCGCTGGCGTATCTCGGCTACGTCACGCCGCTCGGCGAGGTCGCGCTGTACGCCTCGCTCGTGGTCGAGACGGCCGTTCCCGCGGCAGTGACCTACTATCGCTTCCGGTCGGGGACGTGGCGGGTCGTGAGCCGGTCCTAC
>NZ_WPCB01000103.1:0-1839 GCF_009741785.1 Haloarcula sp. CBA1122 | reverse complement strand
ACGGTCGAGCGGACCGGGCCATTCTCGCGAGCCGAGCCCGACGCTCGATGCAACGGCGACGGTGGCTGACCGGCAGATTCGCGTCGCTGGCGTGAGGCAAACCGGTCAGTGACGGCCTCGCTTTTCGCCTTTCGCGCCCACGACAGCGACGTGTGGCGGCTGGCCGACTTCGTCGACAACGGGACGATGCCGACAGCCGTCGCCGGGCTGCTCTCCGTCGCCGCGGAGCGCGGCGGGGCCTGCCTCGTCGCCGGCCCCCGCGGCGCGGGCAAGACGACGACGCTCGGGGCGTTGCTCTGGGAACTCCCCTACGAGGTCCGGACTATCCTTATCGAGGACACGCCCGAACTTCCGGCGTCGTCCCTGCAGTCCGACGGGCGGGACGTACAGGCGCTTCGGACCGCCAGCGGAGAGGGGCCGTCGGTCGACGCCACGGAGGCCCTGCGGACCGCGCTCCGACTCGGCGAGGGCGCGCTCGCCGTTGGGGAGGTCCGCGGCGAGGAGGCCAGCGTACTCTACGAGGCGATGCGTGTCGGTGGCGGCGACGGGGCCGTCCTCGGGACGATTCACGGCAACGGCCCCGAAGCGGTTCGGGAACGGCTGGTGTCGGACCTCGGCGTCCCGGTGCAGTCGTTCGCCGCGACGGACCTCGTGGTGACGCTGGCTCCGCCCGCGTCGGAGCACGGCCGCGGCATCGCATCTGTCGCGGAAATCGTCTCCCACGGCGACGACGTTTCTTTCGAGATGCTCTATGAGCGCGACGGGGCGACGGCGACGGCTACCGGTCGCCTAGAGCGGGGCAACAGTCGTCTGGTGGAGTCACTCGCAACGCCGGGCGAGTCCTACGCCGAGGTACTCGACGCTATCGAGGCGCGAACCGAACGATTCGAGGAGTCAGTGGCTGTCGAGACACGCGGGAACGAACCGCCCACAGACGAGGCCCAGCCGTGAGACACGCCAGCGGTTCAGACGACTCCGGCGACAGCGCGAGCACGGCACCAGCCGCACCGCTCACAACCGCGGTCGGTGCGACCTATCCTGACACTATCGAGGTACCAGACGACTACCGGCGAGCGTGTCGGCTGCTCTCGGTTTCGGCCCCGCCTGAAGCACTGCTGACGGCGAGCTACGCCGTTTCGGTGTGTGGCTCCCTGCTCGCACTGCTCGCCGCTGTGACGGTGACCGGACTGCTGGCGACGACTGTCAGCCTCGGACTCCTCGCTCTGTCCCTGAGCGTCGCGGCGCTGGGACGGTACGGCGTGCCGTTCGCCGCCGAAGCAAAGCGGATTCGAGCGCTGGGGACCGCGCCGTCGCTCGTCACGACACTGGTGCTCGGCGCAACGCTGTGGCCCAGTGCTGAGCGGGCGGCGGCGTTCGCCGGACGGGCCGGAAACGGCCTGCTCGCCACACGGCTGCAACACCATCGACAGCGAGCCGCGGGCACGCCACGGAGCGGTCTGGGAACGTTCGCGGCGGCCTGGAGCGACCGGTTCCCGGCGCTCGAACGCGCAGTCGGACTGGTCGAGAACGCGACGGCGGCCCCAGCCGAGGAACGGCCCGAGGTCCTCGAACGCGCGCGGCGATGCATCCTCGACGGGACGCGCGACGAGATGGCGGCCTTCGCGGCCTCGCTCCGCGGCCCAGCGACCGGCCTGTACGCGTTCGGTGTGCTCCTACCGCTGGCGATGGCGTCGCTGTTGCCCGCCGCCGCTGCCGCGGGTGTGCCAGTGACCGCCCCTGTGCTGGTCGGGACCTACGTCGTGGTCTTGCCCGGCGCACTGTTGGTCGCCTGTTGCTGGCTCCTGGGCCGGCGCCGGTCGCGTTCCCGCCGGCGACAAT
>NZ_WPCB01000101.1:0-2687 GCF_009741785.1 Haloarcula sp. CBA1122 | reverse complement strand
GGAGCCGTCGTATCTCGGTCGCCGCCGCTTCGACTTTCCGGTCGAACCCCTCGCCGCTGGCCCAGTCACGTAGTTGCATCTCGATTGGCGGGTCGGGTGCGTCCGGGCCGCCGAGGAAGGCGGCCGCCCGGCGGTCGTCCGTCCACGAGCCAGTACGGACGTCCCGGGCCGCCGCCTCCGTCGACATGTCCGCCGTTTCGACCAGCACCTGTCTCGCGGCCTCGCGGAGCCTGTTCCTGACTTCGGACGCATAGCTCGCTTCGAGGCCGTTGTAGGGGTCGACACGTCCGTCGATCTTCGCGAGTAGCTCGTCGATATCATCGCCGACCATATCGCCGGATTTCGCCTGTGTCGCCTCGGGTTCCAGCAGTTCGTCGAGCAGTTCTGCCGGCTCGTCGTCTGTACCGTCGTCACGATACGGGTCACGCGGCTGGCTCCCTTTCACTGGCGGGAGGTCCGACTCCTGTGTCAACACGACAGTATACAGACCGAAGAGGCCGATTACGACGGCTCCGATACTTGCACCGAGCCGGAGCCGTCTAGCCGTCCCGCTGCCGACATCTGGGAGGACTGAGGGAAAAGTAACGACGAACACCGCCCCGGCAAGTGCGACGAGTCCCAACAGCGTGTGCCGGACGAACTTGCGCCCCGGCGTCGGGCGTTCGACGCTGACGTCGATGGTTGCGCTGGCGGTCTCACCTTGTCGTGACTCTGAATCGCTCATCAGTCGTCACCTCCGCCGAGGAGCTGTCTGAGGGCGTTTCGGGCCGATTCGGCTCGGGCACCGGTCGCCGACCGCCCGCCGTACTCGACCTCGCGGAAGAGGGTTGTTAGCCGTCGAACGGGCTCTGCCGGAAGTCCGCTGTCGATAGCCCGGCGGGCGTACTCGCCGGGCGTCGCCGTCTCGGGGTCCGACACGGAGACGCGGTCGGCCAGTAGTGCCCAGGCCTCTTGGATGGACAGGCTATCGATGTCCGGGCCGTCGTCCGCCTCTGCCGTCGATTCGGTGGCCGTCGACTGCCGCTGCTCCGAGTCCGACGAACCAAACAGCGGCGGGCTATCGACGCCACTTCGGACTGAGGCGAGGAAGCCGCCGGTCCCACCGAAGCCCCTGAGGGCTCTGAACGGCGCGACCGAGAGCGACCCGAGCGTACTCGGCAGGCCGGCGACCCCTCGCAGTGACATCGTGCCGACCGACCCGATTCCCGTCGCCAATCCGGTCAGGACACCGCCGGAGACGGCGCTGATACCGGCCCCGACTCGTGAGAGCGCCGACGACCCCGAGAGCAGCGCGGCGGTCGTTACCTTCGGAATCCGGCCGATGGTCCGCCCAACCGCGCCGTTCGAAACCGCCGAGACGACTGTCCCGGCCAATCTGTCGAGGAGCGGATGCAGGAGTAGTCCGGCGTCTGTCGACCCGTCGCGTTCCGGGTCTGATGCCGCCCGGATGACACCGACCGCGACGGCGCCGAACCCGCCGATAAGCGCCAGCCCGATCAGTTTCACCAGAACTGGGGACCCGCTGTCTTCGCCTTCACCGGCTACCGGCGTCGCTGTCGCCGTCTCCGTCGGTGTTGGCGTCGCTGTCGCTGCCGGCTCGTCGCTCGTCCTCGGCGTCGTCTCTGCCCCATCGCTCGTCGCTACCGGCGTCGACCCACTGTCGACGTCGTCGGGTGCTGTTCCGTCGGGCGTGACCGGCTCGCTCGCTCGGCTGTCGAGGGGACCGCTCGACTCGAACTCGACGCCGAGCGCGCCGGGAAACAGCGCCGTGCCGAACAGGACAGCGACCGCACAGAGGAGGGCGAGGGCGGCACGAACCAGCTTTGTTGACACTGTAGCACCGTTTCCGGTGACAGGATAAATATTTTCCCTCACTGCTGGACTGTCCGAACAGAAAACCTTTCATCCGCTGTGGGTATAGCAGAACTACCTCTATGCGGACACTGACTCGCCGGATGCTGTGGACTCTCCTGCTCCTCCTCGCCGTCGACATCGCTGTGGTCGCGACCGCGGCGGTGCTCCTGACACCCTGGCTTGCGCCGGTGCGGGATGCTGTCGCGGCTCACCTCCCGTTCGGTGGGGCGTCGGCACGCATCGCCTGGTGGGTGGCTGTTCTCGCCCCTGCCCTCGTCGCGTTTGTCTGGGCACAGCTGCGATACACCAGAGCCCAGACAATGGCCGAGGTTGACGCTCGCATCGTCGGTCCCGAGGAATACCCCGCCCTCCACGAACGGGTGCAACGGCTCGCGCAACTGGCCGACCTCACGCCGCCACGGATTGCCGTCGCGGACGCCGACGTACCGAACAGTTTCGCTATCGGGACGCTCGGCGGCGCGACGGTGGTCGTCAGCGAGGGACTGCTGGCGACGCTCGGAGGTGACGAACTCGACGCGGTGCTGGCCCACGAACTCATGCACGTCGCCAACCGCGACGCGACCGTCATGACGCTGGCCAGTTTCCTCCCGTCGCTGACAAACGGCGAGTACGACCCGCTTGATGACCTCCTCCCCGGCGGGAGCGGGAGTCGCTATGCGCTCGGGCTGGTCGCGCTCGGCTTCGCGTACGTGTGCAGCGCCCGGGTGCTCGCGGCCCCCGTCGGAAGCCTCTCGTTCACGCTTGGTTTCCTGTTCCTGTTCGCGGTGACAGTCCTGTTCGGCGGCGTCGCGCTGGGCGTGTTCACTGCCCCC
>NZ_WPCB01000107.1:0-1267 GCF_009741785.1 Haloarcula sp. CBA1122 | reverse complement strand
GACGCCCGGCGGCTGTGGCGGCAGGACGAGCCACGGCGCGCCGGAGACGGTGAGAAAGCCGGCTCCCGCAAGCGCCAGTCGCTTCGTCGCGCCCGAGCCGGGGATTGCAGGTTCGAGGAAGAAATACGCCATCCCGAACACTGCGACGCCGAACAGCAGGCCCCAGAGGACGCCGCCGCCGATGCTCGCGACGGCCGTCGTGAGCCCGGAGACGACGGGGCCGCCGCCGTGGCCGTGCCCGTGTTCGAACGTCTCCAGTCCGGCAGTGAAGCTGTTCCCGACTGTCGCGACGAACAGGCCGTAGACCAGCCCGCCGGCCACGCCGGCCACTGCGCCGCGTTCGAGGTAGTCAGTCGCCATCAGTGGCAGGTGATCCCGGCGCTGTGTCGGAAGTTGTGCAGCGAGTCGTGCAGCATCGGGTCCTGCACGAACAGCAGCGTGAAGCCGAGCGCCGCCACCAGCGCGACGGCAATGGCGATCTGCGGGCCGGTCAGCGACGCTCTGGCGCGTTCGATACGGTCATGCACGCTGTCCGTAGCGCGTGCGGTGTCAGTGTCGTCCTGCATTGAAATCTCGTTTGTCTTAAGAACAAGTAAGATTGTAAAACTTCCGCCTGAGACAGCTCCGGCCGGGGGTTATCGCTTGCTGGCGACGGCGTCGACGCGCTCGGCGGTCAGCGCGTCCAGCGGGACGACCGACGCGTCCGTTTCGTCAGCAACGAGGTCGAGCAGACCGGCGCGACTCCCTTCGCCCGCATCCACGACGACGGTGCGGTCGGCTGCTTCGCCGAGCGTCCGCGCCGCGTTTCTGGTCGCTGCGACCGGACTCCCGTCGGCGGTGTTCGCCCGCCCGTCGGTTACGACGATGACGACGCCGGCATCCGGGTCCGCCCGGTCGAGCACTTCGCAGGCGGCCGTCAGCCCGTCCGGCAGTGGTGTCCGGTCGCCTGTGGGGAGGTCTTTCAGGTGGCGTGCCGCCAGCGAGACGCTCTCGGTCGGCGGGAGGACCACGTCCGCGCCCTCGCCGGCGAAGGTGACAAAGGCGACTTCGTCGCGGGCCTGATAGGCGTCTTTCAGCAGTTCCAGTACTGTGCCTTTTGCGGCTTTCATCGCCGGGCGCATCGACGCGCTCGCGTCGACGGCGAACACCACCAGCGTCTCGGCGTCGCCTGCACGAACGGACTTCCGAAGGCACGTGACTCGACATGGCCGCTCCCGCGACTGGCCGCCGCCCGGACCGACGCTGCGGCGTCGACCTCATTCGTCAC
>NZ_WPCB01000092.1:0-4982 GCF_009741785.1 Haloarcula sp. CBA1122 | reverse complement strand
CGGGTCGGACCCGCCGCTGTACTGTCCGTTCGAAGCCGATTGGTACGCCCGCAACAAGGGGTCGCCTGTCGATTTCTCGGCCGGCGAGGAACACGTCGTAACGATGGACGACTACCTCCCGGCGGCGACGGAGCGCGGGACCTGCCCGCACCGGGTCATGAGCGTCATGCTTTCTGAGGCCGACGTGATCGTCGGGAACTACAACCACCTGTTCGACCCGGGCTCTCGACCCCTGCTGTCGGACGTGCTCGACGACCAGACGCTCGTCATCGTCGACGAGGCCCACCGACTCGAAGAGCGCGTGCGGGACCTCCTGTCGGACCGCCTGGGTCGCCAGACCATCGTCCAGGCGCGCAACGACTGCACGACGCTCATCCAGCGCGCCCAGCAGAGCGCCGACCACAAGGCGCAGGTCCGCGAGGTACTGTCGGCCCGCGAGGTCCCGCTGGACGCAGTCGACCAGGCCCGGAAGTTCTACGATGACCTCGTGCGGTGGCTCGACGACCGCGTCGAGGCGTTTCTCGACGCCGAACACGAGGGGTGGCGTGCGGACCCGTCGACCCTGCCGGAGCACGACCGCGAAATCCCGCTGCGGGACCCCGACACGGTCGAGCAGGACGAACTGACCGAGTGGGCCGAGCGCAAGGGCTACGACGGGTCGCTCTGGCGCTCGCTGTCCCAGGTCGGGGCCGCCGTCGAGGACGCGATCGACCAGCTCGGGCTGACCCGCCAGCCGGTCTGTGCCGCCGTCGGCGTGCTGGCCGGGCAGTGGTGGGAGCGCGACCACGCGACGTTCCTCCGGGAGATCGAACTGGAGCACTCGCCCAATCACGGGCAGAGCCTCGACGCCGACTACCAGGCCGTGTACACGCCGGGCCTGCTGTGTTACAACTGCATGCCCGCGACGGCCCTGCGGAACTCTTCGACGACCTCGGGGGCGGTATCCTGATGAGCGCGACGCTGGAGCCGCTGGACGTGTTCACCCGCGTTTCCGGGCTGGACTCGATGGCCGAGACGGGGTCGACGGCCCCCGACGAGGATTCCGGCGACGGACGACCGGTCCGCACGACCACGTACGATCTGCCGTTCCCGTCCGAGAACCGGGCGTCGTATCTCGTCGATGCGACGCCGTTTACCGCGCGCAACCGCGGCGATCCCGAGACGATGCGGCCGCTCGGTGACAGCTGGAACCCGACGCGTGATGAGTACGCCCAGGCGCTGCGCGCGCTGGGTCGCTCACCCGGAAATGTGATGATAGCGATGCCGAACTATCGGGAAGCGCGCTGGGCCGGCGCATACCTGCAAGAAGCCGTCGAGAAGTCGGTCCTCGTGGACGAGTCATCGAGCAACGAGGAGACCGAACGGCTGAAACGCGAGTTCTTCAGCGGCGACGGGAAAGTCATGGTCACGTCGACGCGCGGGACGCTGACGGAGGGTGTCGACTACGACGGCGAGAAGCTATCGACCTGTGCCGTCGTGGGCATCCCGCTGGTGAATATCGGGTCGCCCCGCGTCCGGGGTGTCCAGCGAGCATACGGCGACGCCTTCGGCGAGGACAACGCCTTCGAGTACGCCCTGACAGTGCCGGCCGTGCGGCGCGCGCGCCAGGCCATCGGTCGCGTCATCCGCGGTGTCGACGAGGTCGGCGTGCGGGCGCTAGTCGGCCGCCGATACACGCCGGACGCGCGCCATTCGGTGTATCAGTACCTGCCCGCTGGCGAGCGCGAGGAGTTCACCCGGATGACACCCGATTTCCTCGCGAGCCAACTGGGTTCGTTCTGGGCCGACCACCAGTAGTGCCGCCTGTTGATTAACCGGAAGATTTCGTTGTCAGCGGAAAGCATTTACACCGTGGAACGAGTGTACCTATAGATGCCCGAGTGTCAGAACTGCGGCGAGTTCGTAACCGAGCAGTACGTACGGGTTTTTACACCAGAAGCCGTCGAAGGCCATGGCCCCCGGGTCTGTCCGAACTGCGAGGACAAACTCCGGGACGGCGCGGATGTCCGCGAAGCGCGTTCCTCGAGGCAGTAGGACAACTCCTTTTCGGGAAGTACTCAAGGCCGGACGAGCGTAGCTTCTGGCATGAGCGAACTCGACGTCGAGGCGGTCGACGACATCGACGCACCCGCGGGAATCGACGCGGCGGAGTACGTCCTCTACGGCGGGAAAGGCGGGGTCGGCAAGACGACGTGTGCCGCGGCCACCGCGCTGGCCTCCGCGCGCGACGACACGGCGACGCTCGTCGTCTCTACGGACCCCGCCCACTCCTTGTCGGACACGCTGGAGGCAGATATCCCGGCAACACCGACGCGCATCCGCGAGGACATCCCGCTGTACGCCGCAGAAATCGATCCGGAGGCCGCCGTCGGTGAAGGGCCGCTCGGCGTCGAAGAGGACGCACTCGGCGGCGTGGGCGAACTGCTCGGCGGCGACGGCATGTTCGGCGGTGGCGCAGGCGGCGCAGCAGGCGCAGGCCAGGGCGAGGACCCCATCGGTGGCGAGGAGGGACTCCTCGGCGGGTCGATGCCCGGGGCCGACGAAGCCGCGGCCCTTCGCCTCCTGCTGGATTACGTCGACGACGACCGCTTCGACCGCGTCGTCATCGACACCGCCCCGACCGGTCACACGCTCCGACTGCTGGAACTCCCCGAGACGATGGATTCGATGGTTGGGAAGATTCTGCAACTCCGCGAGCGATTTTCGGGGATGATGGACAACCTCACCGGCATGTTCGGCGACGATCAGGACGTCGACGCCGAGGCCGGCATCGAGGACCTGCAGGAGCTTTCGGACCGAATAGAGCACCTCCGGGGGATTCTACAGGACCCGCAAAAGACGGATTTCCGCATCGTGATGGTGCCCGAAGAACTCTCAGTCGTCGAGTCCGAGCGACTGCTCGCCCAGCTCGGCGAGTTCAACATTCCCGTCAGCACCGTCGTCGTCAACCGGGTGATGCAGGACCCGAGCGAAGTGCTCGGCGAGGACGTAGACATCGCCGGCCCGAACCACGCCGACTGCGAGTTCTGTGCCCGGCGCTGGCAGGTCCAGCAGGACGCGCTGGCCCGGTCACAGGACATGTTCCGCGGCCACGATGTGCGCCGCGTCCCGCTGTTCGCCGAGGAAGTGCGCGGCGAGCGGTTGCTGTCGGTTGTGGCGGCCTGTCTGGACTGAGACGGATTGGTGTATCGGGCGGCAGTCGTTGCTTAACTCGTCAGTTTCCGGATGACGCCAAAGGCCGCGTCGCGCCACCGCGCCGGCAGGTAATCGAGCATGAGAAGCAGTTGTGCGCCCTGACCGACGGGATACCGCGGCTCGGGGTCGCTGGCGCTGGCGGCGTCACGGATAGTCAGCGCGACCGTGCCGGGCGTGACCGACAGCGCGTCCTGGATGCCGACGAGGTTCGAATCCTCGTGGGCCTGGTACAGCCAGTCGTACGCGCCGGACTTGTCGAGCTCGTCGAGTTCTTCCTCGGCGCGGTCGTCGAAGTTGGTCTCCACCGGTCCGGGTTCGACGAGCACCACGTCGATGCCGAACTCCTCGACCTCCATCCGGAGCGCGTCGCTGAGCCCCTCCAGGGCGAACTTCGAAGCGGCGTAGCCACCCTGATTCGGGAACGCGATACGGCCTGCGACGCTGGAGACGTTGACGATGGTCCCGTTCTCCCGGGCACGCATGTGTGGGAGCGCTTCGCGGATGAGTCGGTGCGGGCCGTAGAGGTTCACGTCGAACTGCTCGTGCAGCGCCGCCGTCGACACGTCCTCGACTGCGCCGAACTGCGGGTAGCCGGCGTTGTTCACCAGGCAGTCGAGCCGTCCCTCGGCCTCGATGAGCGCCTCGACGACCCGCTCGCATTCGCGCGGGTTCGTCACGTCGAGTTCGGCAGTCTCACAGCCGTCTTCGCCGAGGTCTTCGATGTCCGATTCCTCGCGGGCGGTCGCCCAGACAGTCCAGTCGTCGGCCAGGAACGCCTCGGCACTCGCCCGCCCGATACCCGAGGACGCACCCGTAATCAGCACCGTCTTCGCCATGTGTTGGCCGGGAGAACACACCCCGGGAAGTTATACTGTCGGTTATTCGGACGGATTATTCACGGCTGCCTTTGCCTCGTCGGCGTAGCTGTCGGCCACCCGGGTCGGCTCGGGGAGCTTGTAGTCGTCGGCGGTGGCTTCGACGATGTCCGCCGCCGTACTTGCGCTGACGCGATGGCCGGGGCTGACGATAAGTGGATTGATATACCGGTTCGGCGAGTCGTACTGCCGCGTCTGGAGTGCGTGGCCGATGACCGTCCCGTCGGGACAGGTCTCGACGCTGTCGTCGGCTGCAATCGGAATCCGCGTCCCTTCCGGGTACGTCTCGTCGAGGGACTGCTCCGGCGCGCCACAGAGGAGGCTCTTGGCGACACCGACGGTCGGTACGTCCAGTGTGATGCCGATGTGTGTCGCCAGGCCGGCCTCCCGAAAGTGGATTCGACCGCTGCCGTCGACGAGTACCACGTCCGGGTCGGCCTCCAACTCCGCGAACGCGGCCAGGATTGCGCCGCCTTCGCGGAACGACAGCAGGCCGGGAATGTATGGAATCTCGGTTCGCTCGACGGCGCTGACCCGCTCGATGACCTCGCCGTTCCGTAGTACGACGATAGCCGAGACGGCTCTGTCGTCGACGAACGCCTGGTCGACGCCGGCGACGAGCGGCGGGTTCGTTGTGTCGTCGGTGCTGGCGCTCAGCGTCGTCTGGTCGTCGTCCGGTGCATCCCCAGCGGACGCGATGGCCGCTGGCGAGACATCCAGGTCGTCCTCGAACCGCGCGACCTCGGCAATGTCGCGTTGCAGCGCCTCCATCTCCGCCTGAGATAGCGACGGGTCGGGGATGAAATCGGGGCGAACTGGGTCCATCGTCACGGACGACGCCGGCCCGGACCGCCGGGACCGCCCGGGCCACCGGGGCCGCCTGGGCCGCCGCCACCGCCGAACTGAACTCTG
>NZ_WPCB01000109.1:0-1177 GCF_009741785.1 Haloarcula sp. CBA1122 | reverse complement strand
CTTCGACGCCGTGGCGGCGCTGGGCGAGACATGCAACCGACTGGGGCTCGACCTCATCAGCGCCGGAAGCGCCGTCGCGTGGGCCATCAAAGCCGGCGACGCCGGCCTGCTCGACGAATCGCTCGATTACGGGAGCCCCGACGACGCGCGGGCGCTCCTCGAGCCATCGTCGCGCGGGAGTCGACGCTCGGCGACGCTCTGGCCGACGGCGTTGACGCGGCCTCGGCCCGTCTAGGCGGGGACGACCTCCTGCCGACGGTCAAGGCTATGGAACTGCCCGCGTACGACCCCCGCGGCGCACGGAGCATGGCACTGGCGTACGCGACCAGCGACCGCGGGGCCTGTCATCGGCGGGCGCTCCCCATCGAGCGGGAAGCCTTCGACTCCGATTGGGACCCGGAGCGGGCGGCCGCGGCCGTCATCCGCGAACAGGACCAGCGCTCGGTGCTGTGGTGCCTCGTCGTCGACGACTTCGTCGGCGACGCCTTCGAAGACCTCGGCGCGGAGTGGCTCGACGCTATCGGCCTGGACACGGACGGCGACCTCGCGACGGTCGGCGAGCGGGTCTGGACGCTCACGCGCCTGTTCAACGTCCGGGAGGGCGTTTCCCGAGCCGACGACGAACTCCCGGCAAAGCTGCAGGAACCGCTTGATTCTGGCCCGAACGCTGGCGCGGCAATCGACACCGAGTCGTTCGACGCGATGCTCGACGAGTACTACAGCCAGCGCGGCTGGGACGCCGACGGCCGGCCCACCCCCGAGACAATCGAGCGACTCGGCCTCACGGACGCCGTCGACCAATCGACACGACCAGCGGACACGACACTCGGAGAATGACAGACGAAATCGACCTCGACGAACTCGACGTACAGGACGACGAGGAGACGCCGAACCGGGGCGACTGGTTCTGGAATGGAAAGGGCGACCCCGAAGACGAACCCGACCCCGGATCGACTGGGACCGTATCGGTGCGGCCCGACAGCGATACCGAGGCTGAGAGTCCCGGTGCGGCCGCAGATACGGGTCCTGCTTCGGACACTGGTGTCGAAGAGAATGGCGGAGATACCGCCAGCGCAGACCCCGGAGGCCAGGCGGTCCCCCACGTCCCGCGGGAGAACAAGGACAAGCCGGTCGGTATTCCGACAGACAGCGGCGGCGCGGGCGGCGCGGGCGGCGC